>JBJOJC010000117.1:0-17653 GCA_046046825.1 Actinomycetota bacterium
AGCTAGGAGTTTTGCAACTCGCTCTGGGTCTAGTGGTCGGCTCGTCTCTGGGACATTTCGCCAACCGGCTGGATCGTGTTTAGTTTCGTTCTTCGCTGGACAAATTTGAATCACTCCATTCAAGAACTATTCTGACACGCCTTTTACAAATTGCCTACTTTGCTACGTTGGGCAAAAATAATACCCGCGATGACTAGTGCGCCGCCGATTGTTTGCAAAAGGTTCATCGACTGGCCCAACCACAGCCATCCGAAGATAAAAGCGAAGACCGGTTCAGCGGTTTGGGTGATGCTTACCTTGGCAGCCGTGGTGAGTTTTAGTGCGATAAACCCCATCGCCATTGGGGCAAACGTCCCCATGACGGTTAGCCACGCGAGTGGTACCCACAGTGGCACGTTTATGGCGGAGAGATTGCCGGTGAGATTCGTCACGGTTGTGATGTCAAACGCGCTGGCCTTACCGCCATTAGCGATGAACCAAAATATTGTGGCAATCAGCATGGTGTAAAACATTGTGGAAAGCGGATCGCGACTGAGTCCGGAGTGTTGACCCATCAGGAAATAGAAAGCCAGGAGCACTGCCGCCATCAGCGCGAATCCCACGCCGACCGGATCCAATCCCCCAGCCCAGATTTGGCTCACCACTAGCAAACCGCTAATCACCAGGGCTACCCCGTACCAGAAGGTTCTGGTGGTCTTCTCCTTGAAAACGATTCGGGCAGCAATTGGCACGATGATGATCGCGGTGTATTCAAAAAGTAGAGCAATCCCGACCGGCAGAATAGCGACTGCGTTGGAATAAGCCCACTGCATCAGTGCGAGACCGAACACCCCGAAAATCAGCAGCATTGGAACTTCACGCCAGGTAACCCGGAAAGCCTTCGGGTTGGTAAACACCAGAACAGCGCCCGCTAGTAACGCCGAAACTCCTGACCGCAGCATGACCAACTGGTCAGCTGGAACCCCGGCGCTGATAACCACATTGGTCGTCGACGCATTCAGCCCAAACAGAATGGCACTGATGAACGCTAGAACGATTCCCAGGCGGTTTGATGTCGGTGAGTTATAGATAAGACGTCCTAGTTGGCTAGTTCCAAGCGGCCGGTGACATTGTGACCACCGGTAACCTTCTGCGAAATCTTGGCGAAGAGTTCCTCGTAGAGCGCTGGCTCAATGAGGTCATGCTTGCGCAATAGACCGAGTGCCACGAGTGGTGCTGCTCGAAGAGCGCCATCGGCAATCTTCACCGCAACTCCGTAACCAGACTTGGTGCCAATTACGAAGACCCCTTCGGCCCCAAGCTTGGCAACGAACCCAGCTTCCATGATTTGCGTGTCGGCTGAGGTGCTTCCGGCAACGGCCCAAGCGTTGGTGAGCATCGCGCCTACGATCTCGATGTCGGTTGACGCAAACTTACCGATTGCTCTGGCGAGACCTTCAACGGTGATGGTGTGCAGCGGAGCTCCGCAACCATCGGCGGTGGTGAACAAAACCTTCTCCCCCGAATACTCTTCGAGAACTTCAACGATCAGCTTTTGCAGCGGGTGCTCTGCGGAAAGGTAGTCATTGGTGGAAAAACCGGCAACTTTGCTGGCGGCCAAAAAGCCTGCGTGCTTTCCAGAGCAGTTGAAGTAAACGCGCTTTTGTTCGCCGGCTTCCAAAACCGATTCAGGAGTAACCGGCCAAGCAACTGGGCATTGCAGGTCTTCAGGAGTGAGACCAGCCCCTACCAAAATCTCGGTCACCAACTTTGCGTGAGCCTCGGTTCCTTGGTGGCTTCCGGCCGAAATTGCCAGTTGCGGACCGGAAAGCTTCAATCCAACCCGGCGAGCGGCAACAGCTTGGAGCGGCTTTATGGCACTTCTGGGAAAAATCAGGCGCTTCGACTTACCCAGTTCGTCGATGACTTTGCCATCTGGTCCAACCAATGCAGCCATTCCCCAGTGACGTGATTCAACCAGGCCATCGCGAATAAGTTCGGCAACCACTTCGAAGTCGCCAGATTTCGGCCAGAGAAGTTGCAGGGTGGTGTCATTTGCGCTCATAGTAGAAGTTTTCCACACGGGACTTGTTAGCCTGAACAAATGAGTAAAAACCCCCGACTCGGCGTTTGGTTTGCCGCAGCTGCCATGATTTTCTTCACCCGCGCTTTGCTGTTTTCCACCTGGCAAAGCCGAGGTCCAGAGGTTTTGGAGGCTCTACACCTCGACACCACTCAGATGGGTCTTCTGGTTATGCTCTTCCCAGCCGGAGGTTTACTCGGCATCCTGTTTGCCAACTCGCTCAATAACCGATTCGGTTCGGGGAAACTCACAATCTTCGGCTTCTCGCTTGGCGCACTCTCGCTCTACCTACTCGGTTTCACGGTATCGGCTGGAAATGTTTGGCTCTCTGGCCTTTGCCTAATCGGCATGGGATTACCGATGGCAATCGCCGACTTCGCGGGTAACCTTCAGGGAACCGAAGTAAACAATCGCTCGTCGAAGAGTTTGTTCCCAGCCATTCACGCAGCCTTTGGTGTTGGAATGATGCTGGCCGCTGCATTCAGCAGCTACCTAATCGAGCAGAAGATTGGGCTTGAGCTCAACTACCTAGTTGTGGCAATCGTGGTTGCGGCAGGTTCAATCTGGGCCGGCCTGGTTTTCCCAGACCATGTGAAAACCGAAGTATCAAAGGCCGAGAAACTTGAGACGAGTCGCCTGGCTCGAAAGGTTTGGACCGAAAAGCGCACCCTAACCATCGCTCTGATCGGCTTCTCTTTCATCATGGCTGAAATTTCTGCTGGCACCTGGCTACCAATCGCCCTCGAGAACTCTGGCTTCTCAGGCGCAGCAGCTGCTTCTGCCTTTGGTTGGTTCTGGGTAGCCATAACCGTGACCCGAGCTGTTGGAGGTTTCGTGGTCGACCGAATTGGTCGCTCTGGAAGCATCATGCTTTCGGCAATCGTCACCGGTTTGGGCATCAGCGTTTTCGTTTTCGATTCACTGATTCACATGCCTTACCTGGGCATCGCACTCTGGGGTATGGGTCTTGCGCTTGGCTTCCCAATGTCGGTGAACTCGATGAGCGACGAACCTAAAGCGGCTGCCTCGCGAATCAACATGATCATCACCGTGGTTTACATTTCTAGCATCCTGGTTGGTCCAGTAATCGGAACCATCGGTCAGGTATTCAGTATTTATGCGGCTTTCGGTGTGCCACTGGCACTAATGGTGATTTCGGCCATTCTTAGCCCAGCCACCAAAGAGAAGGTCTAAACCACAACTCCGCGAGCCGCCAAGGCTTCGGCGTAGTCGTCTGCGTAACGCAGTGACACCACAAACAATGTCACGATTTGTCGGATCGGATTTGGCTTCACTCCGCGAGCCAAACCTGCCTCGGTGATGTTTTTGGAAAAGCCGACTACCAGTGCGATTGAGTTGATGCTGAGCGCGATAAGCAAAGCAATATTCTGCGACTTGGTGATCCGTTTGATTAGGTCAACGATGTCGCTAGTTTTTGTGGTCAATGAAACTAGGGCAGCCAACAGAATTCCGGCTAAAACTGCCACGGTGTTGTAAGCGCCTCGTTCGAAACCGCTGAAGATTAGCTGCGGAATCAAAACAATCAGAAGTAGATACTTCATCTGCCAGATTTGCTTGAGGATTTCCTGAACTTTGATCCCAGACAGTAGGTAAAGACCGAACACCCCGACTGCAATGACCAGAGATCCAGGCAAGCTCCTAGGTGCGAGTCCGATTGCGACAAGGGTAAGTGCCAACCCAATGAGTTTCCACCCCGCGGCAATTCGGTGAATCAGCGAGTTACCAGGCCGGAAGAGGGTAATCACGCGTATGCCTTGAGGTAATTAGCAATTGTCGTTTTTGTCTTTCCAATTTCACGAACACGTGAACCTTCGAACCAAACCACTTCGTCGCAGGTGGCAGCGAGCTCGAGGTCGTGCGTGATGAGAACAAGCTGCTCAACGCTAAGTTCGTGAAGCACTTTGGTGACCAGTTTGGTATTCGGAAGGTCTAGCAGAGTGGTTGGTTCATCGGCAACGAATAGTTTCGGCTGTCGAACCATCGCCGAGGCTATTGCCAGTAGCTGTTTCTGCCCGCTTGATAGCGTGTGACAGTTGGATTCTTGTAATTCGAGAATGCCAACGGCTGCAAGCGCAGCCTCCACTCGAACTCGAATCTCATCCTTGGAGAGTTTCGAGTTAGTTAGCGAGAAGGCCACATCTTCGTAAACCGTTGGCATCACGATTTGAAGATCGGGATTGCTAAACACAAAACCAACATTGGAAACGTCTGGGGCTTTGCCGGAAACTGTCACTTTGCCGGTAGCTGGCTTCACCAAGCCATTCAACAACCTGGCAAAAGTCGACTTTCCGGAACCGTTGGCCCCAATGATGGCGACCGACTTGGAGACGAGTTCCAAACTGATGTCGGATAAAGCGATGTGACCGTCGAAAGCGACGGTCACATTTTCAAGCTTTATCGATGCTGGCAATTAGTTCTCGAGAGCCTTTGGGTATGCGGCTTTTAGACCGAGCAGAACTAGCACTGCTAAAACCACTTTGACCGAGTCGCCAACTAGAAAAACCAGGTTTCCCTGAGCCACGGCAAGTACCGGTGCGTTCTGGGTGTAGGCATACCAGAGGATACCTGGCACATAGACGGCCACGATTCCGCCGACGATGAAAGCAAACACCGAGCTGATGGCAAGGTTTAGTTTTGGAAGCGATGCGATAACCAGACCGATCAGCCAGGTCCCGAGCAACCAACCGAACAGATAACCGGCGGTTGGGCCGGCAAATACGGCAGCTCCACCGCGACCACCGGCAAGCAGTGGCAAACCAGCAAGCACTAGAACCTCAAAGATGAATACTGCCAAGGTGCCGCGGTAGCTGCCAAGCACAGCACCGGCGAGCATAACGCCTAGGGTCTGTGCGGTAACTGGAACGCCAGGCAAGATGTTGACTGCAGGCACTAGGCCGAGGGCAGCAATCAGGCCAACAAAGATGGAGATGCGCGGGTAATCGCGAAGTTGTAGTTTCATGAGAGTTCCTTCCTGAACACTGTTCAGGTTAGTATTACTTCACCATGAACGCAAGTCGCCACTCGAAGACCGATGTACTTCAGGCAGCCCTAAAGCTGCTTGATGAGGTCGGTCTGCCCGACCTCACCATGCGCAAACTGGCGGCAGCACTCGACGTTCAACCAAGCGCTCTCTACTGGCATTACCCAAACAAGCAAACTCTTCTAGCCGAAGTTTCAGACACCATCGTGAACTTCGCCAAGCCGGTACTAGGTGGCAAGAATTGGCAGGAGAACGCCAAACTCGAGGCCCTCGCCCTGCGCGATGCACTCTTGGCTTTTCGCGATGGCGCTGAAGTTGTTTCGAGCACCCTGGCGCTTGGCCTCGGAGCCGACGACGCACTTGCTCGCATTGAGAACTCTATTGAGGTACCAGACCAGAAATTTGCCCACGCAGCCGCCGAGTCAATCCTCTTTCTAGTGCTCGGTCAGGTTTGGCATGAACAACAACGAATGCAGGCGAACTCGCTTGGTGTGGTAGACAATCTTGAACTTTCTGGAACACCGAATCTTGAAATAGGAATTCAACTAATTTTGAACGGCCTGAGTGAAAAGGTAAAAGCATGACCGAGCCAGTAAAAGGACCAGCAAGCTACTTTCCGTCGATCATCAAAAAGTATGGTCAGCCAATCGAGCACTGGATGAGCCAGCTTGAGCAGGTAAAAGACTTAAAGCACCTAGAGCAGGTCAATTGGCTCAAAAGTGAGCATGCGATGGGTCACGGTCACGCCAACGCAGTGGTTGCGGTATTCCGCAAGAATCACGACCTTTAGAGAACCGACTCCACCAACCAGGTGAACAGTGGCGCTAGCACGAGCGCCGGAAGCATGTCGGCAACGGCAATCTTACGAAGGTTCAAAAGACGCAATCCAATACCGAGCATCAGAATTCCGCCGGTTGCGGTAATTGAAGAAACCATCGCCACTGGAATTCCAGCTCCGCCAAAATAGGCAATCGCAGTAAGCAATCCCTGCCAAATACCCACAGTGATTGCAGAGGCGCCAACTCCCCAGCCAAGGCTGGCGGCAAAGGCAATCGACGCGAAGCCGTCCAAGATTGATTTCACAACTAGAGTGTCGGCGCCTGACCCCAGGCCATCAGACATCGAACCCAAAATGGCCATTGGTCCAATAGCAAAGATCAGCGAGGCATCAACGTAGCCGGTGATGAATCGCTGTCGAGATTCGGAACCCTGATTTTTCTTAGAGAAACGCGACTGAAGCCATCCACCGAAGCCTTCGAGTCGGTCTTCAATCTTGAGCAGGCTGCCGATAATTCCGCCAAACAAAATGGCAAAGATGACAATAAAAAAGGTGCCTGGTCCGGTTACCGCGCCAACGTATTCCTTATCGCTAAGCGACATTAGGTTTAACCCGCCGAGCACTATGGTGATTAGGCCGAGTGAATCGGTCACAGTTCTACTGGTCTTCTCCGAAAGTTTTGAACCCAAGAGTGTTCCAAGCAGAGTGCCAACGAGGATCGTGGCGATATTGAAGATAGTTCCGAATCCGACCATTTCTAAAGTTTAGGCAAAGGCCTCTGCGAATGCATCGAGAGCCTTGACCGAATCTCCGGAAGCCCAACCCTCAAGACCAACCACACCGCTGTATCCAAGTTCTTTGAGTTCACGAGCAACGCGCTTGTAGTTGATTTCGCCAGTGCCGGGTTCCATGCGGCCTGGAACATCGGCGACCTGAATCTCGCCAATGTAGTCGTAAGCTTCGCGAACCAACGCGGTTAGGTTTCCTTCGCCAATTTGGGCGTGGTAGAGATCTAGGTTCAATCGTAAGAATGGCGAGTTGATGGTTGAAACGAGTTTGATGGTGTCTTTTGCCAGGCCGAATGGAGTTCCAACGTGGTCGACCAGAAGGTTCAGGTTTTCGAGCATAAACATTTTGTTGTGCTTCTCACCAAGCTCCGCCAAACGGGTCAGGGTTTCGGTGGCTTTCGCCCACTCGGCTTCGGTGGTGCTTAGGCGTTTGCGAATTGCCTGCCCGTTGGAGTCAAGCCCGGTTCCGTGAACGTTTAGTCGTGGGCAATCAATAATCTTTGACGCCTCGATGGATTCTTCGGCGGTCCGCAGGAAGGCCTCGATGCCGTCGTCTTCTAAAAGATCGCCGGTTATGTAACCGGTCATTGAACCGAAAGTGGCGCCGGTAGTGGCAAGAGCGTGAAGGTCTTTTTGGGTCCAGTCCCAGATTTCAACTTCAAAACCTCGCGACGAAATTTCGCGAACGCGATCCACAAAGGGGAGGTCAGTGAAGATCATCTCAGCACTGGCGGCAAGACGGTAAGGCATGGAACTCCTCTGGGTTTGTTATGACAATAGCACTTTGGTAACAACCTTTTGGCAACAGGCGTAATCTGAAATTGCTGGGATAAAACAACCCTGCAGAAGAAGGAAACAAAGTGAAGGTTCAAGGAAAAGTAATCGTTGTCACCGGCGCCGGAAACGGTATGGGCCGAGACGTTACCCTGCAACTTCTAAAAGCGGGAGCAATTGTTGCCGCTGTAGATCTCAATGGTGAGATGTTGAAAGAAACCGAGCAACTTGCCGGTGGAAAGAACAAGAACCTCTCGTTGCACACCGTCAACATAGCCGATCTAGCTCAGGTTTCGGCACTACCAGCCGCAGTGGTCAAGGCCCACGGACACGTAGACGGGCTGATGAACATCGCCGGCATCATTCACCAGTTCAAGAAGGTTGCCGACCTCTCCTACGACGACTTCCACCGAGTCTTCAACGTGAACTTCTTTGGAACCGTTCAGATGGTCAAGGAATTCTTACCGCTACTCATGAAGCGCCCGGAGGCTCAGATTCTAAACATCTCAAGCATGGGGTCATACGTTCCAGTTCCGGGCCAAACCATCTACGGAGCATCGAAGGCTGCCATCAAGTTATTCACCGAAGGTCTTCGCATGGAACTGCTCGGCACCAACGTTGGTGTTGGTTTAGTGTTCCCAGGCGCCGTCTCAACCAACATCTCGATCAACTCGAAAGCGGTAACGGCCAAGGAAGCCGAAGCCATGGCTGAAAAGGCTGGCTCATTCAAAATGACCTCGTCGACAGATGCCGCAGCGAAGATCATCGAGGGTTTCGAGAAGAACTCGTACCACGGCTTTGCCGGCAACGATGCTCAGATGATGGATCGAATCGCCAGAATCGCTCCGGAACAGGCAGCGAAGATAATTCAGAAACAGATGGCTGGGTTACTCGAGTAACCAGAGTCAAGAGAAAAGCCCACTCGTTTGAGTGGGCTTTTTCCTTAGTGTCCGTTGCGTTCCAGCTTCGCGCCTTCAACATCAACATCCGGCAGGATGCGATCTAGCCACTTTGGAATCCACCAGGCGGCTTTGCCGAGCACGGTGAGTGCTGCTGGCATGAGCAGTAGTCGAACGATGAACGCATCGAAGAGAACGCCCGCGCCAAGTGCGAAACCAATCGGACGAATCATGGTGCTTTCCGAGAACATGAACGAACCGAACACCGAAACCATGATCGAGGCCGCAGCCAAAACCACCGAGCGGCTGAGTTTCAGGCCGTGGTTGACCGAATCCTTGGCGCTCATGCCGTGAACGTAGGCTTCGCGCATTCCGGTTGCGAGGAACAGTTGGTAGTCCATGGCCAAACCAAACAGGATTCCAATCGAGATGCTCGGTAGGAAGTTCATGATTGGCCCTGGGTCGTGAACGTCGGTTAGGAATCCTAGCCAACCCCACTGGAAGATGGCAACAACTGAGCCAAGCGCGGCCGAAACCGAGAGCAGGAATCCGGCACTGGCGATGATTGGCACCGCGATTGAGCGGAACACCAAAATCATTAGCAGAATCGAAAGCAGAATCACCACGGTTAGGTAGAGCGGAAGAACCGAAGACATTCTCTGGGAGATGTCGATGTTCATAGCCGCCAAACCGGTGACGCCGATTTCGGCGTCGAAGTTGGTTTTGATCTCCGGAGAGAGATCGCGGATGTCGTGAACCAGGTTGGTGGTTTCAATCTCCGATGGTCCGGTTTCTGGAATCAGCACGAACAGATACTTGGTGCCGTCTTCGGAAATTGAGCCGGGAATAGCGGTGTCAACATTGTCGAGTTTTGCTAGGCGCTCGGAAACATCGGCCTTGAAAGTGTTTTCGGCGTTCTCATCGGCCAACTTGTTTGGGATGGTCACGATAGTGAGAACCTGGCCGTTAGCGCCCGGACCAAAGGCTTCCGAGATGAGCTGGAAAGACTTGTACTGGGTTGATTCCTTTGGTTCGGCACTGCCATCGGGGAGACCTAGGCGCATGCTGAAGAACGGAATGGCAACAATGCTCAGAGCAATAATTCCGGTAACCATGGTTATCCACGGGTGACGAACCACGAGAGCGGCCTTGGCTGGCCCCTTGGTCTTAGCCTTCAGCTCCTGCTTGGTTTCCAGCCCAACGTTGGCTCGCTCCTTCTTAGAAAGTGCTTTCATGCCGATGAGCGACATGAGTGCCGGAGTGAGAGTAATAGCCAGCAGAATCGAGATGGCAATTGCCACCGAAGCCATGGTTCCCATAAGACCGAGGAATCCAACGCCGGTTAGGTTCAGAGCCAATAGCGCGATGATCACGGTTAGCCCGGCGAAGACCACAGCGTTTCCAGAGGTGCCGTTGGCGAGCGCGATTGACTCACGCACATCCATGCCCTGCTTGAGTTGCTTGCGGTGACGGTTGAAGAGGAAGAGTGCGTAGTCGATACCTACGGCGAGCCCGAGCATCACGCCGAGCACAGGGGTGGTCGAGCTCATCTCAATAACACCAGAAAGAGCGAGGGTGATTGCCGCTGAAATACCAACACCAACCACAGCCGCGATTAGGGGCAGACCGGCACCGATTAGAGTTCCGAGCATTAGGAAGAGAACCACGGCCGCGATAACCAGACCCATGATTTCGCCAACGCCAAGTAGCCCACCGATGTCTTGGGTAAGTTCCTTGGTGAACTCAACTTCAACTCCGGCAATTGGCTTCGACTTCACATAATCGACCACGTTGGTCTTCTGGTAGGTCTCGAGCTCGGTGCCTGGCTTGATGAATTGAATCGACGCCACCGCGGTGGTCTCATCGCTGGAAAGAAGACCGAAGCCCTTAGATGCTTGGAATAGGCGGTCACCGATGAGGAGTTCCTGCTCTTTTTCGGCGAGGGTGATTTTGCCATCGGCAAGCAGTTTCTTGCCGTCTTTCAGAGCAGCCAACCCAACGTTGTACTTACGGAGTCCAGCTTCGTACTGAGCCTTGCCGGTGTTGTAAGCCGAGAGGCCGGCTTCATACTGAGTAATTCCGCCTTCCATTTGAGCGAGCAGTGCAGCAGCCGCGATGTAGTTTGCGCTGGTGGCACCCTCGGTAGCCAGTAGGTACTGAACAGCCATCTGAGCGGCGGCTAGGTTTGCCTTGGCGTTGTTATAGTCGGCTTTGCCGGAATCCAACTGCTTCTTAGCCGATTTCAACTGGTAGTTCGCGGAGTCCAACTGCGACTTGGCGCTGACCAGGTCGGCAGTGCCGTCTTTTAGTTTCTTCTCGTTAAGTGCGATCTCGGCCTTGGCTTCGGCAATCTTCACCTTGCCATCGGCGATCTTGGCTGCAGCATCGGCCTTGGTTACCGCTAGCTCAAAAGGATCAACGGTGTCGGCAACGGCTTCAAGGGTCTTGATGTGGTCGAGAATCTCCGCAATCGCGGTTTTCTCGTCATAGGTAAACGGCTTGCCATCGGTCTTGTGGAAAACCACCGAACCGCTGCCACGAGCGGCCTCAGGGAACGACTTCTGAAGTTGGTCGATGACGGTTTGTGCTGGCACGCCGTCGATCGCCATGCTGGTGGAAAGTTTGCCCATTCCGAGCACTGCCCAGGTTCCGGTGCTAACCAAAATTAGGAACCAAGTGAGAACAACTAGCCAGGCTCGCTTAGCCGAAAAACGGCCCAAGGCCTGAAGCAATTTTGCCAATGAAAAACCCTTTGAAATTAGTGGTGGTGATTGAAAAAGTAAACCGAAGCAAGACTTTGGCTATTCCCCTCTCTCAAGTCTAAGCTCTGAGTTTTATCGCGAAAACGGGAACATAAGTTGTTCACATGGGAGTTAATAAACCTATGACGGTTATCGATCAGCTCGGCCAAGGTCTTCCAGTTCTAAAGAACTCGAAAGGCAAGCCTGCGCTCTGCCTGGTAACTGGCGCCAACGGTTACATTGGTGGCCGCTTGGTTACCGCCCTGCTCGAGCACGGCTATCGAGTTCGAGTGTTGGTTAGAAATGCTTCTCGCATCAGCCTTCATCCTTGGTTCGCTCAGGTTGAAGTCGTCGATGGCGACGCCACGAATCAAGACGATCTGGATAAAGCTCTCAAAGGCGTCGACGTTGCCTATTACCTAATTCACTCGCTGATGATGAAGGATTCCTTCGAGGAATCGGAAGTTTCCTTAGCCCGTGGTTTTGCCGAGGCAGCCAAAAAGGCAAAGGTTCAGCGAATGGTCTACCTCGGTGGAATCATCAATGACCCCGATGACCTCTCGCCACACATGAGCGCCAGAATGCGCACCGGCGAGATTCTTCGTGCCGCCGGAGTTCCAACCATCGAGTTCCGTGCCGGAGTGGTGATTGGCTCCGGTTCGGCTTCGTTCGAGATGCTTCGCTATCTGACCGAGCGTTTGCCGATCATGACCACTCCGAAGTGGGTGAAAAATCGCATTCAACCGATTGCCGTTCGCGATTTGCTTCGCTACCTAATCGGTGGAGCCAGCCTGCCTCCAAGCGTCGATGGCGTTTACGACATTTCTGGGCCAGACATTTTCAGTTACGCCGACATGATGCAGCAATACGCGTCGGCGGCTGGTCTTCGTAAACGAATCATCATTCCGGTGCCGGTACTTTCGCCTGGCCTTTCCAGTGGCTGGGTAGGCCTAGTCACTCCAGTGCCGTTCACACTTGCCAAGCGTTTGGTTGCCAGCCTCAAGCACGAGGTTGTGGCCACTCCATCGAACATTAACGAGCTGATTCCTCCAGCCAGGGGCGGGCTTACCCCGTTCAAGCGAGCAGTGGAGCTGGCTCTGGCCAAGGTTAAGAACGCCAACGTGGAAACCCGCTGGTCGGATGCTTCAATTCCGGGTAGCCCGAGCGAACCGCTGCCGACCGACCCGGATTGGGCGGGTGGCTTGCTTTACACCGACGTTCGAACTGCTGAAAGCACACTTGGCCCGAAAGAAGTTTGGGCCAGAGTACAAGCCATTGGCGGCGAGCACGGTTACTCCACGGCAAGTTGGGCTTGGGAACTTCGCGGTTTCATCGACAAAATGATCGGTGGGGTTGGCCTTCGACGCGGACGTCGCGATCCCGACAAGCTGGTAATCGGTGACGCCGTTGACTTTTGGCGGGTGGAAGAGCTAATCCCAGAGAAACTATTGCGTCTGCGCGCAGAAATGAAAATGCCGGGGCTAGCTTGGCTGGAATTTCGTTTAGAAGAAACACCAACCGGTACCAAAGTGACCCAAACCGCAACCTATGCACCTAAAGGTTTATTAGGTCAGCTCTACTGGTGGGCGGTTTACCCGATGCACGGCCTGGTTTTCCCGTCGATGGTAAAAAACGCTGCCGGGCTAACTAAACGAACTAAATAACTCGAGCTAAAAACTCTTGGGTTCGAACATTCTTTGGATGAGCAAAGAATTCGGCGGCTTCGCCCTCTTCGGCGATAACGCCCTGATCTAGGAAAATGACCCAGTCGGCAACTTCTCTGGCAAAGCCAAGTTCGTGTGTTGCCATAACTATGGTGGTGCCGCTTACCTTGAGATCGCGAATCAGTTCGAGCACTTCACCGGAAAGCTCCGGGTCGAGGGCGCTGGTTACTTCGTCTAACAACAGCAGCTTTGGGTTTAGTGCCACGGCACGAACGATTGCGGTTCGTTGCTGCTGACCACCGGAAAGTTTGTCGGGGTATTGGTTCGCCTTGTCGGCAAGCCCGATTCGGCCGAGCCAGCTAAGAGCAATCTCGGTTGCTTCCGAGTCACTCTTTTTCTGAACTACCTTGAGAGCCAACTTCACGTTTTCCAAAATACTTAGGTGGGCGAATAGGTTGTAAGACTGAAAGACGAGTCCGATGTCGGCGCGAACTTCGTCTTCATTAATTCCCGGGCGGCTGATCTCGTTACCGTCGAGCCAAATCTGGCCGTCACTTAGCTCTTCCACCAGGTTGAGGCATCGAAGCATCGTTGACTTACCGGAACCGCTCGAACCGATCAGAGCCACAATTTGTCCAGGGTAAACCTCAAGGTCGACACCCTTGAGAACTTGGCGGTCGTCGAAGTTCTTGCGAATGTTCTTGGCCAAAAGTCTCGGCTTCGACCAGTCAATCTCGGTCATAGCACGGTTCCCATCTGCTCACGCGAGATCATGCGCGCCGACAACCAGTCGGTTAGGCGCACGGTTGGGATTGCCAAGAGCACGAAGAAGAGTCCGGCCAAAATGTATGGGGTGAAGTTGGCAAAATGCGCCACCTCAATCTGCGCTCCTCGAACCGCATCGACGGCCCCCAAGACCGAAATCAAACCAACGTCTTTCTGCAACGCCACAAAGTCGTTCATCAGCGGAGGAACCACCTTGCGCACTGCCTGCGGCAAAACCACTAGACGAACCGATTGCGAATAACTGAGGCCAAGTGAACGAGCGGCCAAGCGCTGCGAAGGATGAATCGATTCGATTCCAGCGCGGAAAACTTCGGCCACATAAGCCGAGTAGGTGAGGGTTAGCGCGATGGTTCCCAAAATCTCAGGAGCGATGCGTCCGAAGGCTTCGATTCGAAGCCCGGGAATTCCGAAGCCAACCAGATAGAGGGTGATGATGAGTGGTGTGCCACGAAACAGATCGATGTAACCCTTGGCCAACAGGCGAATCGGAGTGAGAGCGGGATTACGCAAGGTAGTTGCCAATGCCAGAAGCAGTGCAACCACGAGCACGCTAATTGAGGCGAAGAACAGAACGCGCAGGTTGAGCCACAAACCATCGAGCACTCGAGGAAACGCCTGCACGGCGGTGTCCCAGTCGAAGAAAGAGGTTTGAACTCTCGACCAGCCAGGAGTGTTCACCAAGATCAACCAAGCCACAACGGCAAAAATCACAGTGCTCAGAATCGCGGTAAAAGTTGAGCGCCGCTTACGCGAAACTCGCCAGGTTTCCCTGGCGAGCTGCGCTTCAGATCTTTGGCTCTGACTCATAAAGGTCAGACTACTTCAGGATTGGGGCCCCAGCGAAACCGGCTAGCCACTTGTCTGAAAGCTTCTTCAGAGTTCCGTTGGCCTTGAGTGCATCAACCGCTGCAGTCACCTTGGCGGTTAGCTTGCTGCCCTTGTCGAGAACCAAGCCGAACTGGTCGCCAGCAGTTGCACCTTCAAGCTGACCCACGATTAGGCCGCCGTCGAGTTCAACTGCGGTTAGGTAGAACGCGGTTGGTAGGTCAACCACAATCGCATCAACCTGGCCAGCCGAAAGAGCTGCTTTGGCGTCGTCGTTGTTGTTGAACGCTAGAGCTGCAGAGGATGGCTGGATAACCTGCTCGATTGCGTCGAAGCTAGTGGTTCCGGTAGCGGCACCAATGGTTAGACCCTTGAGGTCGGCCAAGGTCTTCGCAGCTGCAGCCTTCGAGCCCTTGATGGTGATCACGGTCTGTGCGGTCTCGTAGTAAGGGCTTGAGAAGTCAACGCTCTTCTTGCGGTCGTCGGTGATCGAGTACTGCTGCAGGTTGAAGTCGAAGTTCTTTACTCCAGGTGCAATTGCCTCGTCGAATGAGGTGCGAACCCAAACCACGTCTTCTGGTGCAAAACCTAGTTCTTCGGCAACAGCGTAAGCCACAGCGGCTTCGTAGCCTTCGCCCGATTCTGGTGCGTCACCAACAACCCATGGCTCATAAGCTGGGTTTCCGGTGCCAATGGTTAGCTTGCCGGCAGTGACGGTTGGCAGTGAACCAGCGTCGGCAATCGGTGCTGCTGGAGCACACGCTGCCAGCACTAATACGCTCGCTGCAACAGCTGCGGTTACGGCAGCCTTTAGAAAGTTTTTACGGTCGAATGAAAAGGACATATCTTCTCCTGGAGTTTTCGTGGTGGACTTCTATTTTCAGTCTTAGTGTTCTAAAACCGACGACGATTACCTTTTATTTCAGATCAAGCCAAGACGCTTGAGACGCCTAAGCGCTCCATCTTCAATCGGAGACTCCGGGCCGATCAAAACTCGGATGGCAACCAGCAGGAATCGCGTGAATGGAACAACTAACCAACGCGGTGGTTGTTTTAGCCCAAGCAGTTTTCGATGTTCTGGGCGAAGCGAAACCAACGCGGCTTGAAACAAAACAGAGTAAACCGGTCGGACCAAAATTGGCAGCGGAGGTTTGCGAATGAAACGAACTACCGTTGCGGTGTCTTCCGTTACCTTGAGCTCGTCAAAAAACGAATTCATTACTTCGTCGAGTTCAGCTTTCGACTTTGGTGCCGCTTCAAGACCGAGTGGTTCCACCGAACGAGCCCAGGTTGAAACATAGCCATCGGCTCCGCCGGGAATTGGTGCCTTGCAATAGAGCTCGTGGGCTGCCAGGAACGAATCGGTAAAGGCGGCGTGAACCCACAGCAGAAGGTGTGGGTCGGAGGCTCGGTAAGAAACCGGTTGTTCGCCAATCACGCGAGTGTGCATGCGATTAACCCGCGACGACTCCCCTTCAACGGCAGCGAATGAACCAAAGGTGGTCACGGTGAGCCAGCGAATCGTTCCCGCTAGGCGCCCTAGTGGGTCTTGCTCGTAGCGGGAGTGGTTTCGAACCCCTGCCAGAGTTGCTGGTTGCAGCGCCTGAACCAGAAGTGCGCGGATGCCACCAACCAAAGTACCGAAGTCGCGGTGAACAACCCAAGGTCCTTCACTCGGCAAAAAGAGACCGCCCGTTTCACCATCGGCAATAATGTCGAGCCAAGGGGGATTTCCATCTTTAGCGCCAGAAAGTAGTTTGCGAAAACGAATCGAGAAGAACTCTTGAACGCGATTGTTTTTTGGCACTTTACAAGATTGCCACGTTTACGCTTCGCGGGTGAACTGAACTTCCACAACCAATTCAGAATGCTGACTACCGCCGCTGAAAACCCCGCGCATCGGTGGCACGTCGTCATAGTCGCGTCCGCGTCCAACATAAATGTGGCGGTTCAAAACATCGCAGGCGTTGGTGGGGTCAAAGGCAAACCAACGGCCGGCCCACCACTCCACCCAGGCGTGAGTTTCACCCACAACTTTTTGACCGATGGCGGTTTCCTTACCTGGGTCGAGATAGCCGGACACGTATCGCGCCGGAATACCCAGTTCTCGAAGTGCACCAATCACGATGTGGCTGTAATCCTGGCAAACGCCAACCTTCGCGTTCCAGGCATCGGTTGCTACCGAATGCACGCCGGTGATTCCGAACTTATAGGTCATGGCTGAGTGCACGAATTCACTTACCGCCAGTGCCGTTTCGTGTGGCGACAAACCTTTGGTGATTTTCGTCACCGATTTCACGAGCTCACGACTCGGTTTGGTGCGTTTGGTCTGAGCCATTGCTTCGGTAAGTTCCACCGAGCATTGAACTGCGAGCGGGATTTCGTCCCATTCCAAATCAGGAGCTGGTAGAGGTAGGTCATTGGTTTGCACCACAGTTTTGGAAACGATTGAAAGTTCGGCGTGCGGCTCCAACACTTCGAACATCACCACTCTGGTGCCGAAATAGTCGATGTACTCGTGAAACGAACTCTTCGGGCTAACCTCTAGTTTTTCACTGAGCACGAGCTGATCATCGTTGAGAGAGGGCAGCATGCGGGCTTCGTTATAGCTGGCTCCAACCGACTCCGAATAACGGAACGCGGTTTTGTGAACTATCCGGTAGCGACTCACGAAACCTCACCAACCCAACTCGGCAGGATGTTACTTGGGAAGTAGCGAGACCGGATGGCCTCTGACACTTCGCTCACGCGTTCCTGAAGTGCGGTCATCTCGAGGGTCAGATTGGAAAGAATGTCGCCGGCGTTTCGGAACTCCATCTGGTTTTTGAGAAGTCCTACTTCTTTTAGCGCTTGGTCGTTTACGCCAACTCTCGCCTGAACCGGGGAGAGTTCGTTGAGGCAACTCTCGGCCCGAGATAAAGCGAAGAATACCGAGCGCGGGAAGATGCGATCAAGCAGCAAGAACTCGGCTGCGTTCACCGCCGACGGAACTCCGCGATAGGTTCGCAAATACGCCTCGTAGGCGCCACAGGAACGAAGAATGGTAGTCCATGACGGACCCGAAGCGTCCATCAGTTCGCTGGTTGCCAAGAGTCTCGCAGTCATATCGATTCGCTCAATCGAACGACCGAGCGTGAAGAATGTCCAAGATTCATCGCGTGATGCTGAGCTCTCAAAGATTCCAACTGCTAGAGCAGTTCGCTCGCGAACCCAGAGGAAGAAATCGTGCGCTCGGTCAATCGAGACTTTTCGCGGCATGCGAGAACGAGTGGTGTTCAGGCACTCCCAGAGCTCGGTTGAAACCACTTCGCGAACGCGTCTGGCGTTTTCGCGGG
>JBJOJC010000118.1:0-8686 GCA_046046825.1 Actinomycetota bacterium
GGTCGAGCCGTCTTTCGTAGAGTTGGCTGCAATTCGAATACCGATTGCGCTGTCGCCGTGAGCGGCAGCTGCGGCAACCAGTTCGCCAAAGCTAATCGAGGTGCCGAGTTTGGCGAAGTACTCAATTGGCTTCACGTTAATGGAAGCACCTTCGGCGTCGAATAGATCTGCAAACACCGGAGCCAGAGCCACGTTTTGGCTGATTTGGGTCATGAGAAGTGCCGCTAGATTGTCGCTCACAACCAGGTCATCCACGGCAGCAACGCGAGCGATTTCAGCCTTGCTTGAATCCATGATTTCCGCCACCAAGCGGGTTGGCTCAACACCGTTACCATCCTGTTCAAACAACTGGTTGAGCTGAAGCATGCTCAACATGGTCAGGGCATCTCCATCGGCGATGGTCACACCCTTGCGATAGCCAAGAACCAGAATCTGGTGGTAGTGTTTGGCGCTGGCCGCAACGGTCATGTCGTTGATGTCGCCCGAAGTGTAGGCAAAGGTGGTCTTGAGAGCTCCAAAATTTAGGTCTTCGGTCTCAGACTTCTTTACATAATCCTTCTTCGCGATGATGTGAACGGTTGAACCCTTCACCATGAACGGGGCAAGTTCTCCGAGGATGGTTCGGCCCATTGCAGACCAACCGATTACCAACATGTGCTCTGGCTTGCGGGCAGGAATCTTGCTGGCTACCGGCTTTGATTTAGCCACTAGGTCGGTTGGTCCGGTGTAAACAACTTTGTCGTCGTCTTCGGCAACCGCGATAACTTTGTCGTCGGCCTTCAGCTTGGTGGTTCCCTTAGGGTTTAGTTCCACAGTGCCATCGGCGCGAGCCAAACCAATGATGCTGGCGTCGTTGAAAGAGACAAGTGCTTCCTTGTAGGTTTTTCCAGCTAGAGCGGGAACGCCCTGGAAGTAGATTTCATCTCCGCCGAAGTCGAGCAGGTCAAGGATGACCGCGGCCAAACCTGGCTGGCGCGAGGCCTGGGCGGTTACTCGAGCAATGATGTCGTGTGATCGAACCGGAACAACCTGACCCTTAGTAGCTGTGGCCAGAGAGTGAGCCACGTTCTTGTCGTCGATTTCAACAATCAGCTTCTGGGTCGGATTGGTGCTAAGTGCCTTAACCGCAAAGACGGTGTTGACAGCACCGGCGTCTGAGCCTGAAGCTTCGTCGAGGATAATGATCGACTTCGAAGAACCAAGGTTGGTGCGCTTTAGTTCGGCAAGGGAATTTAAGTCGCCCATGCGAGTAACTACGTCAAGACGCTTTAGAGCACCAGCGTTGTTCTTAATCTGCTGTTCCATCCATTCGCGAATTTTGTTGGCGAAAATAACCACGGTTGGTTTGCGTCGCTGGTTTAGGCCAGCCTCTTCAAGTTCCTTCAAGATTGGGAAGATGCGGTTCGACCAGCCCAAGATTAGGGTGTGGTTGCTGGCGATGATCGGCGAGCGACCCTTCTTGATTTCGGTTAGAGCTGCGTTAATTAGACCAACGATGAAACCGGTGATAGTACCCCCGGCACACACGGTGACGATCCAGTACATAACGCCGACGATTCGATCAGCCCAAGTCGGTTCGGTGCCTTTTCCGACCACCGAGGCAAACGAGCCCCAGAACGTTTCGAAAGTTGGTGCTGGAAGTGGAGCTGTTCCTTCAGGGAGAAGGAATGGGAAAAGGTAGAGCGAATACTTCACGATCACAATGATCGAGGTGGCGATTGCTACTGCAATCAGCATGTAGAGCGCAAAGACCCCGCTTTTGCCGAATGAGTTGTCAATTGAGTAGCGAATACGCTGACCCATCGTGACCTTGGTTGCTTTTGGTGCAGCAGGTTCACCCTGCGCGCCCTGACCATAAGAGCGTTCTTCAGTATTAGACATGCCAAAAGTCTAGTTATTTGTGTAACTAGACTTTTGGAAATTTCGCCTTGGCGAACTTTTTTACAAGAAACCTATTTTACCGTGAGCGCCACAAAACCACCTGCGTATTTCGAGCTGGGCGTTGTCCTCTAACTAGGCTTTCGATGCCGGTTTCGCCGGCGGCAAATACGCGAGCACCTGGACGGTTCATCAATTCGTTGGCTAAAGCAGTTTCCAAATCGCGAACTCGCTGCTGCAACTCGTTGTTCTGGTTTTCCAGTTCCAGGATTCGGCGGATTCCTTCTAGGCTCACACCTTCGGTTGATAACCTTGCAATTTCTCGAAGCTGGGCCACGTTGCGCATTGTGTATCTGCGCGATTGTCCGCCGGTTCGAACGGGAATAACTAAACCCATTCGGTCATACTGGCGAAGGGTTTGCGGGTGCATGAAGGCGAGTTCGGCGGCAACTGCGATTGCGAACATCGGTGTGTTTTCGTCGAACTCTTCCATCATCACCTCTTAGAGAAGGCCGGCTCGAAGGAGCAGGTCTTCTCTAGGGTCTTCCTGCGGCACTAAGTCGTTGAACTCTTCAAGTTTCTTTTTGGCTTTGTCGCTCAGGTGAGAAGGCACGGCGATTTCCACGGTTGCCAAAAGGTCTCCGCTTCCCTTCGACGACTCAACGCCCTTGCCCTTCACGCGCAGAACTCGGCCGTTCGGAGTGCCAGGGATAACCTTTAGCTTCACCGGTTCGCCGCCAAGGGTTGGAACCGAAATAGTGGCACCTAAAGAGGCTTCAACGAAAGTGACCGGCACCGAAACGCGCAGGTTGTTGCCGTCGCGGACGAATACCGGGTGAGGCTTCACCGAAACACTCACCAGTAGATCGCCGGGCTCACCACCATTTGGCGAAGGGGAGCCTTTGCCGCGAACCTTGACCTTCTGGCCATCCATGATTCCGGCTGGAATCTTTACCTGAACGACACCGCCGCGGTCGAAATTCAACTTCAAGGTTGTTCCCTTGATCGAGTCGATGAAGTCGATCACAGTTCGGTGGCTCAGATCTTGTCCGCGCTGAGGACCTCCGAAACCGCCGAAACCACCTCCGCCAAACAGGTTGGAGAACACGTCTTCGAAGCCAGCTGCTCCGCCGGGGAAGCCTTGGCCGCCTCCGGGGAATCCGCCGCGTCCGCCGCTAAAACCGCCTGGACCCATGGCACGCATTTGGTCGTATTCAGCACGCTGATCTTTGTCGCTGAGAACACTGTAGGCCTCAGAGATTTCCTTGAACCGAGCTTCGGCTTTCGGATTACCCTGATTTGAGTCTGGGTGAAACTCGCGGGCGAGCTTTCGGTAGACCTTCTTAAGCTCGGCGTCAGTAACTTCCTTGGTCACCCCAAGAATCTTGTAGAAGTCTTTTTCAAACCAGTCTTGACTTGCCATGCTTACCTCTTACTTAGGAATGTTAACTGCGACCATTGCTGGGCGAAGTAGACGATCCCCGATCATGTAGCCAGGCTCAACCACATCGGCGATGATGGTTTCGGTAACCTCATCCGATGGAGTCTGAACCAGTGCGTTGTGAAGCTCTGGGTCGAACTTGTCGCCCTTCGCGCCAAACGCCTTTAGCCCAAACTTGTCGCCGGCGTTACGAATCTTCGCCACAACCGCTGCAAACGGTGATCCCTCAAGGTCTCCGTGTGCTTCGGCACGAGTTAGGTCGTCGAGTGCTGGCAGCAGTGCGCGAAAAGCTTCCGCGATAGCCATGGTTCTGGCCTGATCACGGTCGCGCTCAACGCGGGCTTTGTAGTTCACGAATTCGGCTTGCAAACGCTGAAGGTCGTTTAGTAGTTCGGCTTCTTTGGAAATCGGACCGGTTTCTTCGACCAGGTCAGCAAGCTCCTGATCAAGTTGGTCTGGGGCAGACTCCGGAGTTTCCTCCGGAGCCGGCTCACCAGTTACGTTTTCGTCAGACATTACTTCTTGTCGTCTTCGTCTTCGACAACCTCGGCGTCGACTACGTCTTCGCCTGAGTTGGCCTCTTCAGCTGGAGCCTCTTCAGAAGAAGCGTTGGCCGCAAGGGCCTCGCCCAACTTCATTGCCGAGGTGTTTAGCTTCTCGTTGGCAGCCTTAACCGCTTCGATGTCTTCTCCCGCGAGCGCGGTCTTCAGTGCATCGATGTCGGCCTGAACTTCTGCCTTGACGTCTTCAGGTAGCTTGTCGTCGTTATCCTTGATGACCTTCTCGGTTGAGTAAGCAAAGTTCTCCGCAGTGTTGCGGGTCTCCTGCTCCTCGCGACGCGCCTTGTCTTCAGCGGCGTGCTCTTCAGCTTCGCGAACCATGCGCTCGATGTCTTCCTTTGGAAGCGAACCGCCACCAGTGATGGTGACCGATTGCTCCTTGCCGGTGCCCTTGTCCTTTGCAGAAACGTGGACGATACCGTTGGCATCGATGTCGAAGGTAACTTCGATCTGTGGAACGCCTCGTGGTGCTGGCGCAATTCCGGTTAGGTCGAAGTTTCCTAGCGACTTGTTGTCGCGAGTGAACTCACGCTCACCCTGGAATACTGCGATGGTTACCGATGGCTGAGAGTCTTCAGCGGTGGTGAAGGTTTCCGAACGCTTGGTTGGGATCGCGGTGTTGCGCTCGATGAGCTTGGTCATGATGCCACCCTTGGTCTCGATGCCGAGGCTCAGTGGGGTTACGTCGATCAGTAGAACGTCTTTACGCTCACCCTTAAGTACACCAGCCTGCAAGCTCGCACCAACGGCTACAACCTCATCAGGGTTTACGCCCTTGTTTGGCTCCTTGCCACCGGTCAGCGACTTCACTAGCTCGGTCACTGCTGGCATACGGGTTGATCCACCAACTAGGACGACGTGCGCAATGTCGCCAACCTTTACGCCGGCTTCCTTGATTACGTCGTTGAATGGCTTCTTGGTGCGGTCTAGTAGGTCAGAGGTCATCTGCTCAAACTGAGCGCGGGTTAGAGTTTCGTCTAGGTTCGCTGGGCCATTCTCGGTTAGCGATAGGTATGGAAGCTGGATGTTCGCGGTCATCGACTGCGACAGTTCCTTCTTCGCCTGCTCGGCTGCTTCCTTTAGACGCTGCAGAGCAATCTTGTCACCTGAAACATCGACGCCGGTGGTCTCCTTGAACTTCTTGACTAGGTGATCAACGATGCGCTGATCCCAGTCGTCGCCGCCGAGACGGTTGTCGCCCGAGGTCGAACGAACCTGGATGGTCGAAAATTCGTCGTCTTTTCCTACTTCTAGTAGCGAGACGTCGAAGGTTCCTCCACCGAGGTCGAAGACAAGGATTAGTTCGTCTTCTTTACCCTTGTCGAGGCCGTAGGCCAATGCGGCAGCGGTTGGCTCGTTGATGATTCGTAGAACGTTAAGCCCTGCGATCTCACCAGCGTCCTTGGTTGCCTGACGCTCGGCGTCGTTGAAGTAAGCAGGCACGGTAATTACCGCGTCGGTTACTGATTCACCCAGGTAGGTTTCGGCATCGCGCTTTAGCTTTGCCAAGATGCGAGCTGAGATTTCCTGCGGGGTGTGCTTTTTATCGTCTACTGCGAAGGTCCAGTTTGTTCCCATGTGACGCTTCACCGATGCGATGGTTCGGTCTACGTTGGTTACTGCCTGACGCTTTGCGGTTTCACCGACGAGCACTTCGCCGTCTTTGGTGAATGCAACCACCGACGGGGTGGTGCGGAATCCTTCTGCGTTAGCGATTACGGTGGGCTCTCCACCTTCCAGCACGCTAACCGCGCTGTTGGTGGTGCCGAGGTCGATGCCTACTGCACGTGCCATATGTGTTTCTCCTTGTTTGTATCGCCGTGAGGCGATCTTTCGGTTTAGCTACTCAAAGTTGAGTGGCCTTGACTCAAGTTTCGCAAACCCAAAACACTTTGTCAAGAGAGAAACCTGAAAGTTGAGTGTGAATGACTCAACTTTCAATTCGTTACCTAAAAAGACCAAAGGTCTAGAAAAATCCAAAAGCTTGAGTCTTAGGCTTTACCTATGACGATCAACGTTGCTCCGAAGACCGATAAACGCGCCACAATCTCTTGGGCGCTCTGGGACTGGGCCGAACAGCCTTACCCAACGCTGATGCAGACCTTCATCTTCCCGGTCTACCTAACCGGAGCTGTTGCCACCGGCATTAAAAACGCGGACCAGCAGCTGGGTTGGGCAACCGCGATCGCCGGCCTACTACTTGCTCTAATCGCACCGGTGCTCGGACGCCGTTCCGATGAAACCGGACGCCGCAAACTATGGCTCCTAATCAACACCGGAATCCTCGTGGTGATCACGGCGGCTAGCTTCCTGATTGAACCAAAACCGGAATTCTTCGTATTCGGTCTCGTGCTCTATGGCATCGGGTCGGTCATCCAAGAGTCCGCATTCATCAACTACTACGCCATGCTCAAAAACGTAACCACCGAAAACAACATCGGCCGCATTTCCGGCTACGCCTGGGGTCTCGGTTACGTTGGCGGAATCATCCTGCTACTAATCTCGCTGGTTGGATTCGTTCTTCCTGATGGCCACTACTGGTTCGGACTAACCGACGCCAATGCCATCAACATCCGAACCATTTTCCTCTTCGCCTCAGGATGGATCCTGGTGTTCACCATTCCTCTGCTGCTCTGGGTGCCAGAGATCCAAAAGAAAGCCGACGCCAAGAAGGAAACAATCCTTCAGTCTTATGCCGGGCTTTGGAAGCAACTTAAGACTCTGCGTTCGCAGGCTCCCGAAACGTTCAAATTCCTCATCTCAAGTGCGGTTTATCGCGATGGCCTTGCTGGTGTTTTCACCTTTGGAGCCGTTCTTGGAACGCTCTCGTTCGGCTTCGACACTCAGTCGATCATCTTCTACGGAATCGGTGCCAACATTGTGGCTGCCATCGGTGCTGCAATCGGCGGACGCCTGGATGACATTCTTGGTTCTAGAACGGTGATCCTCGGATCGTTAATCGGACTAATGATCAGCGCCAGCTGTGTGTTCATCTTCCGCGACCTCGGCCAAATCACCTATTGGGTCTTCGGTCTGTTGCTAACCCTGTTCGTTGGCCCTGCCCAGGCATCCAGCCGAACCTTCGTTGCTCGCTTCACCCCTCGCGGCCGTGAAGGCGAAGTATTCGGTCTCTACCAAACCACCGGACGAGCTATCAGCTTCCTATCTGGCACCATGTGGTCACTATCAATCGCAGCCGCCACCATCTTCCTCGGTGAAGGCAATAACACCATCTACGGCATCTGGGGACTAATGCTCATCTTGATCGTGGGAACGTTCTTGCTATCGCGAGTGCACCCACGCCCGGCCGTTATCGACGCTTAGGAAAATAGTTCTGAAGCTAGGGTTTCACCCTCGCCGAACCCGCGCGGAATAACCCAAACCGAGGAACCAACCGGCGTCGTCCATACATTCAGAAGGTCGCCTTCATCGAGTGCGGTTTGAATCGGGATGTATTGTTCGGTGAGATTGGCGCAGTAGGCCGTCCAGAGTAGACCCGCTTCTTGCCCAGGCACTTCGTAATTGAACGGGCGGCGGAAGAATTGTTGGCCAGCTTTGCCGGCGGCTTTGCGAATGTGGGCGTATGGCGGAATCACCTTGATGCCGTTGCTGTCAACGGCGTCGAAGTTTGGTAGGTCGCGTTCCTTGGAGCCGGTTAGCGGTGCTCCATTGGAAAGCTTGCGACCAATGACTCCCTCTTTTTGATCTGTGCTTAGGCGATCCCAGGTGTCGAGGTTCATCTTGATTCGGCGAAGCACTAATTGGGTGCCGCCGATTGCCCAAGCCGGGCCTTCTGTAATCCAGACCAAATCGTTGAACTGGTCGGTTCCGAAAGCAGGGTTGTCAGTGCCATCAACCTGACCCATGAGGTTTCTCTGAGTTGTGCCAGGACGCTTGACTCCGGCGGCGTTGGAGAAGCCTTCTTGAACCCAGCGCAGGGTAGCGAAGCCTTCGGTGTCGCGGGTTAGTGCCCTCGAGGCATGGAAGAGGGTTAGCGGGTCGTCGGCGCTGACATGAATGAGGATGTCGCCATCCGAGTATTCCGGCGTGAGCCGGTCGATTTTAAAAGCTGGAAGTTCGAAAAAGCCGGCAGGTGCTTCTATTGCAAGTTGCTTCAAAAGTTTTGGGCCAAAGCCAACGGTGATGGTCAGCCTCGATGGAAGACCTGCGAACTGTTCGGTTGGGTCGGCTAGAACCGGTTCACCTTTGGCGAGGCGGCGAATGTCGTCGGTGATTATTTCGGCCCACTTGGCCAGGTCGGCCTTGTTGGTTTTCGCAGAAACGTCGAAGGCTATGAATCTTGAGTGAGCTTGGAGCTCGAGAGCGATTCCGGCTTGGTGTTTGCCATGCGGGTTTACGCTCTTCAGGCCAATCGTGGCTGCCGCTTCATCGGCCTTTGGTTGCAGAGCAGACGCGGTAACGGCACCCACCGCAGCCGAAGCGGCCGCAGTAGATGCCGTTAGGAATCCGCGTCGTGAGATCTCTCTGTGTAGGTCTCGTCTCCGCCTTCGCTTTCCTTGGCGGTTAGAGTGAACGTCTGTGAGTCGGCCTTATCGAACTTGAAGGTGAAGTCGATCTTGTCACCAACCACGATTGGCTTGGTTAGGTTCATCAACATGATGTGCTTGCCACCTGGCTGCAGAGTTACGGTCTGGCCAACGTGAATCTCGATGCCACCCTTTTTCTCCTGCATCATGCCGTCGACTACCTCGTGGGTCTGAACCATCATGGCTGCATCGGTGCTTCCGCCAACTAGGGTGATGGTCTTGTCGCCGTTGTTGGTGATCTTGGCGAAGATTCCGGTCAT
>JBJOJC010000119.1:0-6055 GCA_046046825.1 Actinomycetota bacterium
GAATTATAAATATTTTTTTAAATTTATGTAGTCTGGGGGTGAACCCCGCCAACGCCGTATGCCCTGGCTGAACCGTGAACTTCGCTGTGCGACAGGTTGGCCGATGTTGAGCGACCAGCACCGGAGGTTCCAACCGAAAGCACCGAAACGATGTCTTCACTTTCGATCAGGTTCGATGCGAGTAGCGGAGCCAGAGCCAGTGTGATTGCAGTTACGTTGCAACCTGGAACAGCTACACGCTTTACCCCGTGAAGGGCATCGCGCTGTTTGGCGCCGTCAGCCAAAATCAATTCAGGCATTCCGTAGGTCCAGGTTCCGGCATGCTGACCGCCGTAGAACTTTTCCCAATCTTCGGAAGATTCCAGGCGGAAATCGGCGCCGCAATCGATAACCAAAACTTCTTCGCTCAAGAACGCCGCAACTTCAGCACTTTTGGCGTGTGGAAGAGCTAAGAACACAACGTCGTGGCCAACAAGATTCTCAGCGGTGGTGGAAACCAGGTCGAGGTGCGCGAACGCCCCAAGATGCGGATGCAGATTTGTAAACTTTTCGCCGGCATTGGTATTCGCTGTGACCGTGACCAGGTCGAGCTTTGGATGCTCGGCCACCAATCGTGCGAGTTCCCCACCAACGTAACCGCTGGCGCCGGCTATGGCTACCTTGAGGTTCATAGCACTCCTATCTCAGGCGCGAATTGTTGCGCCGAATTTGCTTGTAGCCAGTGCCACCGCAGCATCGCGGGATTCACTTGCCTCAGCTTGGGTAAGGGTTCGGTCGGTAGCGCGGAAACGCAACGCAAAGGTCAAAGACTTCTGACCGTCAGGTAGTTTTTCCGAGCGGTAGTCCTCGACCAAGCGAACCTGCTCGAGTAACTCTCCCGCACCCTCTTCGATGGTTCGCAAAACATCGCCAGCGGCAACATCTAGCGGAACCAACAGCGATAGGTCCTGAGTGGCGGCAGGGTAACCGAAAATCGGTGACGCCTGCAGCACTTCAGGTGCTGATGAATAAAGAACGTCTAGATCTATTTCAAGCGCAGCAACTCTGCGAGGGAGATCCTTGTCGCTTGCAAGGGCTGGTGCCAACTCGCCCGCGAATCCGATTGAAGTTTCCCCGACAAGGAGTTCTGCAGTTCGACCAGGGTGGAAACCCTTGGTTGAACCTTGACGAACCGTGAGTTCCTGTCCGGTGGCAGATACGATTCGGGCAGCCAGCGCGATTGCGTCGGAGTAATCATAGTTTTGCGCGCTTACGCCAACCTGCTGCTTCACCCTTTCGCCAATTAGAAGAGCGGCAAAGTGCTTTGGCTGGGCTGGCAGAGTAGCCATAACCGAGTCGAGAATTTCAACGGTTGGGCGGCTTTCGGCATTTGGTAATTCAAAAGCCTTGCCGTAACCGCTGGTTGGCAGGAATACCGAACCCTCTTCGAAAATTGCCAGGTCGGTGAGACCTCGAGAAAGGTTTCGTCGAGCGGCATCAATCAGCCCGGAGAGGATGGTCAAGCGAAGCTGGCCGCTCTCTACCTGCATTGGATTTGCCAACACAACCTTCGACGCGGCGTCTGAGAAGAAGCCATTGGCCTCGTCTGAGACGAAAGGGTAGGTCAAAACTTCGGTGGCGCCTGAACCAACAGCAGCGGTTAGAACTGCACGGCGCAGCTTCTGATTCTTGGTCAGACCGCGCCCAGGAGGCGCTACTGGCAAGCGGGTTCCAATTCGCTCGTAACCAACGATTCGAGCGATTTCTTCGGCGAGGTCGGTTTTGTGAGCGAGGTCAGGACGCCAAGATGGAGCGATCACCTCGTAGCCGCCGTCGACGTGTGCAACCACACATCCAATGTCTGCGAGCACACCGGTAACTTCGTCGACCGTGTATTGGACACCGGTGATTTCCTGAGCAAAAGTTGCTGGCAACCAAATCGCTTGGTTATCTCCAAGGGTGCTGTAGTTTGCTCCGAGAGAATCGGCAGTGCCGCCGGCGTGAACCTCGAGTAGCTGAACCACGCGCGCGGCAGCATATTCGCCGATTTTCGGGTCTACCCCGCGCTCGAAACGCTTTGACGCTTCGGAAATTAGCTTGTGACGACGTGCGCTGCGGGCAATCGAAACCGGGTCAAAGTGAGCCGCTTCGATAATTACGTTTACTGTCTCGTTGGAAACTTCGGTGGATTCTCCACCCATCACACCCGCCAAACCAATTGGTCCTGAACCGTCCGTGATCAACAGGTCTTCAGCATCGAGTTTTCGAACCTGACCATCAAGAGTCTTTAGAGTTTCGTTAGGCAAAGCGCGGCGAACCTTGATTCCCCCGTTGAGTTTGTCGAGGTCGTAGGCGTGAGTTGGTTGCCCTAGCTCAAGCATCACGTAGTTGGTGATGTCTACCACTAGAGATACTGAACGCATCCCGGCTAGCTTCAAACGAGTGATCATCCAAGGCGGGGTTGGCTTAGCGGCATCTACTCCGCGCACGGTTCGAAGCACAAAGCGGTCACAGCCAACTCGTCCTCGAATGCCGGTGGCATCATCGATAGTGACATCAAAACCATCTGCCTGCTCAGGCTGAGCGTTTCCAGCCGGATCACGGAACTCAGCTTTGGTGGCATGTGAATATTCACGAGCAACACCACGGATTGAGAAACAGTAACCACGGTCTGGAGTTACGTTTATTTCCGCAGCTTTATCGGCAAGATTCAAGAGTTCGATGGCGTCAACGCCAACCTTTGGATCGAGACCCATTTCGTGGAGACGAATTATGCCTCCGTGGTCGTCGTTCAACGAAAGTTCCTTGGCCGAAGCCATCATGCCGTCGGAAATGTGGCCGTAGGTGCTTCGCGCTGCGATTGCGAAATCTCCGGGTAGCACCGATCCTGGCAGGCAAACAACAACTTTGTCTCCGACCTCGAAGTTCGAGGCACCACAGACAATTCCACGCACATCTTCGCCACCATCGGCAGCCTTCTGGCCTTCCGGAGCCACTCGTACCTGGCACCAGCGGATGGTCTTGCCGTTGCTCTGAGGCTCAGGAGTGAACTCAAGAACCTGCCCAACTACGACCGGCCCGGTTACATCGAACCCGTGAGCAGCCTCTTCTTCAAAACCAACTTTGACGAGTTCCGCCATCACCGAATCTGGTGTGGCATCGCCAGGAAGATCGACATACTCTGCCAGCCAAGAAAGTGGAACGCGCATTAGAGGGTCACTCCGAACTGCTGTGAAAAGCGGATGTCACTTTCGACCATGTCGTGCATGTCTAGAACACCGTTACGGAACATGAGGGTTCGCTCAATGCCCATACCGAAAGCGAAACCCGAATACTCTTCAGGATCGATGCCAGCGGCACGAAGAACGTTTGGATTTACCATTCCACAACCACCCCACTCAATCCAGCGAGGACCGCCCTTGGCGGCGGTGTGCCAGATGTCGAGTTCAGCCGAAGGTTCGGTGAACGGGAAGTAGTTTGGGCGCAGACGAATCTTCGCTTCAGGCCCAAACATTAGGCGAGCGAAGTGTTCCAAGGTTCCGCGGAGGTCGGCCATGGTTAGCCCCTTGTCAACGGCAAGGCCCTCAACCTGGTGGAACACCGGCGTGTGAGTTTCATCGAGCTCATCGGTACGATAAACGCGGCCAGGGCACAGAACATAAATCGGCACTTCTCGGTCGAGCATCGAACGAACCTGAACCGGTGAGGTGTGAGTTCGCAGAACTAGATGCGCATCGGCTGGCTCAATGAAGAAAGTGTCTTGCATCGCTCGGGCCGGGTGGTCGGCGTCGAAGTTCAATGCGTCGAAGTTGAACCACTCGCTCTCAACTTCAGGACCTTCCGCAATTTCCCAGCCCATACCGATGAAGATGTCAGAAATCTGGTCTTGCATCAGAGAGAGCGGGTGTCTGGCACCAACCGGCGCGTGTGACGCCCAGGTGGTTACATCAACGGTTTCAGCGGCCAAAGCCAAGCTTTCGGCAACCTTCGCCAATTCGGATTCACGAGCAGCAAAAGCAGCGTTCAACTTACCTCGAGCGGCACCTAGGATTGCTCCTGCTTCCGCCTTGAATTCGTTTGGCATGTTCTTGATAGAAGCATTGAGCTTCGAAATCTCTGAGGTCTCGCCAACCAGGGCTGAACGCGCTTCAAGCAACTCGGCCAAATCGACAGCCGCTGCGATACCCGCAAGCGAAGAATCGACTAACGGGTCAACGACACCGGAATTGATTGGATTTGAGCCAGACATAGGGTCAAGTTTACCGCTGTAAAGCGGTTTTTAGGCGTTCTGCGCGAACGCGGATGCGTAAAGACAAACGCTGGCGGCAGTTGCCAAGTTCAGTGATTCGGCGTGTCCGTAGATCGGCAAACCAACCTTGCGGTCGACCAGAGCCAAGGTTGACTCTTCAAAACCCCAAGCTTCATTGCCCATGACCCATGCGGTTGGTGCCGCTAACACCGAATTTCCAAGTTCAGGTAAAAGCTCTCCCCCGCCATCAGCGGCGAAAACTTGCAATCCGGCTGCTTTGAATGCGGCCACCCCAGCTTCAATCGAAACGCCTAGAACAATCGGTAGGTGAAACAGCGAACCGGTGGTGGAACGAACAACCTTCGGGTTGTAAACGTCGACGCTTCCTTCTGAAAAAACAACTGCGTCGGCTCCTGCAGCATCAGCCGCACGAAGAACCGTTCCAGCATTTCCAGGGTCGCGAACGTTGGAAAGGAATGCAATCAAACGCGGACGCTTTGCCAACACCGACTCAAGCGAAACATCGAGCTGTTTACAAACGGCAACAACGCCCTGAGGTGTTTCGGTATCGCACATGGCCTTCAAGACCGAAGCAGTAGCCAATTCGAAGGAGACCCCGGCATCGGCTAGCGAATCGAAAAGATCCGCGTTGCGTTCAACAGCTTCCTCGGTGGCGTACAACTCGACAATAAGCGAAGGCTGCCCAAGAACTTCTTTCAGCCCTTGGACCCCTTCAAGCAGAAAGAGCCCGGTCTCAGACCGGGCATCTTTCTTTGCAAGCTGTGCGACCCCGCGGACCTTCCGGGCCTTGGGATCGTCGAGCAACTTACTTAACCTTTGGAGCTGAGGTGTCCTTTGGAAGGGCAGCCTTAGCGGTTGCAACTAGCGAAGCGAATACTGGAGCATCGTTCACGGCTAGGTCAGCCAAGATACGACGGTCAACAGCTACGCCTGCAAGGTTCAAACCCTGGATTAGACGGTTGTAGGTCATTCCGTTTAGGCGTGCAGCTGCGTTGATGCGCTGGATCCATAGACGACGGAAGTTACCCTTCTTGTCCTTACGGTCGTTGTATGCGTAGACCAACGAGTGCAGCATCTGCTGCTTGGCCATACGGTACAAACGTGAACGCTGACCACGGTAACCGTGTGCGCGCTCTAGGACTGTACGACGCTTTTTCGCTGCGTTAACAGCGTTTTTTACTCTTGCCATTTGTTATCTCCTAAAATCTTCGAATTCGACTAGTGGCCGAGCTGCTTCTTGATGGTCTTGAAATCTGCTGCCGAAACGACCTGGTCTTGGTTTAGACGACGGGTACGGCGGCTTGACTTGTGCTCCAGGTTGTGGCGCATGTTGATCTGCTGCTTCATTAGCTTTCCACTTCCGGTGAAACGGAAGCGCTTCTTAGCGCCCGAGTGGGTTTTCTGCTTAGGCATGGTTTCTCCTGTTTTCCTACTCCGCAGCTTCCGCTGAGGACTCCTGTTTTACTGCTGATTTCTCAGCAGCCTTCTTGGTTTCGGCCTTGACCTCTACCTTGCTCTTTAGCGGACCGATGACCATCACCATGTTGCGGCCGTCAATCGACGGATTGGACTCAACCGCACCAAGAGTGTTGACCTCTTCGGCCAGCTTCTGAAGAAGCTTGATGCCCATCTCTGGGCGTGACTGTTCGCGACCGCGGAAGACCACCATGACCTTCACCTTGTCGCCAGCCTTTAGGAACTTCTCGATCTGTCCACGCTTGGTTCCATAGTCGTGGGCATCAATCTTTAGACCGAAACGTACAGTCTTGAGAATGGTGTTGACCTGGTTCTTGCGTGCTTCACGGA
>JBJOJC010000120.1:0-3298 GCA_046046825.1 Actinomycetota bacterium
TGGCGATGTTCACCTAGGTCGCGTTTCAACCGGCGGCAAGAGCGCCTACTACGCCCGTCACGATGTTTGGCGAAATGTGATGAAACTGGCCAACAAGATTTACCAGCCTGGCGAAATGGCCACAGTTCCAGCCATCTACTCTGGCGCTAGTGGTGCGACTGTGCCTGATGTAACCACCTTCGACCCAACCGCGGCCAGCAGCCAGCTAGCGCTAAACGGACTGCATTACCAGGTCATGGTGAACCAGGTTCTTTCCGAAAAGCCTTCTGGCACCGTTGCTTACACGGTTCCAGCTGCCGGATCCACAACCACTCGCGGAACCATCGTGAAGGTCTACATTTCCTCCGGCGGTGCCGTTGTGGTGCCGAGTGATCTGCTAACCCATGGTCCAACCGTGGCCGACATCCAGGCTTACCTGGCCGGCGTGATTCGCGACGCCAATGGCAACCCGCAACTATCGGCAATCGGTTCGAGCGGTCGCCAAACCGGTAACTGTGGCCCGACCGACCGTGTCACCAGGTCTGCGCCAGCACCTGGAGCTGCCACCCAAGCCGGAACCATCATCGAGCTATTCTGCGGTGGCACTCAGTAAATGCCCTTCCTGCTAACGCTTGTAGCGCTGGGAGTTCTATTCGTGCTCTGGGGTGCGCTCGTTGAACGCAATCGATTTACCGTGGTTCGCGAGGAACTACCCATCTTGGCGATTGGGTCAAAGCCGATTCGCGTTCTTCACATCAGTGACTTTCACGTGGCTCCTTGGCAGAAACGCAAGCTCTCTTGGATTGCGGAATTAGCATCCCTAGAACCAGATCTAGTGATCAACACCGGCGATAACCTTGGTCACCGAGATGCAATTCGACCAACCCTCGGTGCCCTAGAAAAGTTGTTGCAGACGCCTGGCGTATTCGTCAACGGTTCCAACGACTACCACGCACCTGAGGTTAGAAACCCTGCCGCTTATCTGAACAAGCCGTCGACGCCTAGCCACAAAGAACTTATCGACACCCAGAAGCTAACCGGCACTTTCGAGACTTCTGGATGGAAAAACCTGAACAATCAGTCGGCAACGCTGACCATCGCCGGCACCCGAATTGGTTTTCTAGGTCTTGACGACCCGCACGACAAACTTGCCGACTTCGATTCGGTTTCTCGCCAACAGAAAGAGATCGGCACGCAAGACTTAGTAATTGGTGTGGCGCACGCTCCATATCTTCAGGTGATTCGCGAATTCGGTGAGCACGGAGCAAAACTGGTTTTCGCCGGGCACACGCACGGCGGACAGATTTGCCTTCCAAAGTTCGGTGCAATCATTACCAACTGTGATCTACCAAGAAAGTTCGCCAAAGGCTTGAGTTTGCACAAGGTAGGCAAAGATTCGGTTTGGCTCAACGTTTGCGCGGGTCTGGGAACTTCGATTTTTGCCCCGGTCAGGCTTTTCTGCAAGCCTGAAGTTCGCCTGCTGACGCTAGTTTCTAGCCTTTAGCCCAAACCTCAGGTCCGAGCACAATAAAGTTTTCGTGCTTGTTGTCACAGCGTGCCGTGATATCAGTAACAAAACAGGTTATGTCGCCTACGGTCAGCGTTTCGCCGGTGTTTAGAGTTTGGGCGGTTGCCGGGTCGGCATACAGACCGCTGGCACAAGCAATCTGCGCCGCATCGTTACCCTTAGGTTTGGTTTCAAAAAGCTTGAACTGGTATCCGAAGCTGAGTTTGCAGGCATCTGGGGCGGGCAGTTCGTCGTAGGTGGCATCGGCTTCGTTCTGCTCACAAACCACATAGTGGTCGTTGCCGTTGATGGTGCACCAGGTTGGCCCGCCGCCGACTTTGAACGAGTACTCCTGGTATTCATTTGCGAAAACCGCTGGGTCAACTGCCAAAGCATCGGTTGGTGCGGTTGTCGGAATATCGGCTGGATCGAAAGTCTGATAGTCACCATTGTCGGTAGTGGGTGTCGTTACGGCGCACCCGCTCAATAGCAACGCAAAGCCAATCAGGCTTGCGGTTAAAAGTTTGCGGTGCACACACTCAGAATAGAGCCTGTGCACCGCTAGAACCTGCTAGTTGCCTAGTGTTTCGCCACTAAAACTCTTTCGCTACTAGTTCAGCAATCTCGTAAGTGTTTAGTGCAGCACCCTTACGGAGGTTGTCGCCAACCACAAATAACTCGATGCTGTTTGGGAAATCCAGCGACTGGCGAATGCGTCCAACGAAGGTTGGGTCTTGGCCAGCTACGAAGTTTGGTGTTGGGTACACGCCGTTGGCAGGGTCGTCCATCACACGAATGGTTGGCTGCTGCTCTAGAACTGCGCGAACCTCATCAGGAGTAAGTGAATCGGCAAAGGTTGCGTGAACCGTAAGCGAGTGGCTTACCTGAACTGGCACGCGAACACAGGTTGCAGCAACCTTCAGGTCTGAGATTCCAAGAATCTTGCGGGATTCATCGCGAACCTTCATTTCCTCCGACGAGTGTCCGCCACCCTTGAGCGATCCAGCAAATGGAATCACGTTCAGAGCGATTGGAACCGGCCAAAGAGAATCAGACTGCGCCACACCGGCAGCTTCAAGGGCTGCGGAAACGTCGCCAGATGCGGAACCGAGCGACGAGTCTTTGCCAACAGCGGCAAGTTCAGCCGCCAAGCGGTCGATGCCGGCAGCGCCTGCACCCGAAACAGCCTGGTACGAAGAAACTACAAGTTCCTTCAAAGTCCACTTGCGGTGCAACGCACCCATGGCGGCCATCATGGTCAAGGTGGTGCAGTTCGGGTTCGAAATGATTCCCAGTGGGCGGTTCTTGGCCTGTTCCGGGTTTACCTCAGGAACCACTAGCGGCACCTGATCATTCATGCGGAAAGCACCCGAGTTGTCGATGGCAATTGCGCCACGTTCGGCCGCAATCGGAGCCCAAACCTCAGAAATCTCGTCTGGTACGTCGAACATCGCAATGTCGATGCCATCGAAAGCTTCAGGCGAAAGTGCGACTACAGTCAGCTCTTCACCGTGAACGGTGATCTTCTTGCCAGCCGAGCGAGCACTCGCAATAAGGCGAATCTCGCCCCAGATGTTCTCGCGGTTGTTGAAGATGTCGATCATTACGGTACCAACGGCACCGGTAGCTCCAACTAGGGCAATGTTTGGTTTCTTGCTCAACTTGAGGTCTCCTTGACTAGGAATTATCGTCCGGTACCGGCATAGACAACAGCTTCAATTTCGCTGTCTAGACCGAACGCGGTGTGAATTGCGCGGGCAGCGTCGTCCGCTTCGGTGATGTCAGTGACCACCGAGATTCGAATCTCAGAAG
>JBJOJC010000121.1:0-2723 GCA_046046825.1 Actinomycetota bacterium
ATCTAATCTTCGCCAACAAGCAATAGCTCTAGGGCTGGGAGACCAGTTCGAGCGCGTTGAAGATATGTACGCAGCCGCCAACGAGATTCTGGGACGTCCGACCAAGGTAACTCCTTCTTCCAAGGTAGTGGGCGATCTCGCACTCCACCTCGTAGCGGTCAACGCCGACCCTAAAGACTTTGCAGAAAACCCGCAGAACTACGATGTTCCTGATTCAGTGGTTGGATTCATGGCTGGTGAACTTGGGGACCTTCCCGGTGGCTGGCCTGAACCGTTCCGAACCAAAGTGTTGGCTGGTAAGAACCTCAAGTTCGGTATTACTCCGGTTAGCGATGAAGACCTGGAGCTCCTCCAAGGCGACAATTCCGAGAACCGTCGCGGCGCATTGAACCGCCTGCTTTTCCCAGCTCCAACCAAGGAATACCTTGCAAACCGAGCAACCTACGGAAACCTTGACCAAGTCGACACCGTTGATTACCTCTACGGACTCGAGCAGGGTCACGAGCACGTAGTTGAAATCGCAAAGGGGGTTCAGCTGTTCGTTGGTCTGGAAGCCATCGGTTCGCCTGACGCGAAGGGAAACCGAACGGTAATGGCGACCCTGAACGGTCAACTTCGTCCGATCGACATTCGAGACAAGAAGATCGCAGTCGACATCCCGCAGGCAGAAAAGGCTGATTCGAGCAATCTTGGCCACATCGCGGCTCCGTTCTCTGGAGCGGTAACTGTGACTGTCGTTGAAGGTGTTCGTGTTGAGGTTGGACAACCGGTTGCAATCATCGAGGCCATGAAAATGGAAGCGACGATTACCGCAACCGCAGCTGGTGTGGTTCGTCGAATTGCGATTCCAAAAACTCAAGCCGTCGATGCTGGCGACCTTATTCTTGTGGTGGAAACCGAATAGTTAGACCTCAAAAGGTAGAATTAGGGTTCGGTTTCTAGGATTAGGAGAGCTCGTGGCTTTTGGCGACAAGAAGAGAAACAAGGCAGATGCTGAGGAGAGAACTCACTCTCTAGCGGAAGCTGCAGTTGATGTCGCATCTGTGGATTTGGCTCCGAGCACGGCAGCCATCGAGATAGTTCCAGAGGTTACCGCCACTCGCGAACCAAGCACCGACACCGGCCCGATTTCGAGACGAAGCAACTACACCCGCCGCGACCAGCTTCGCGGAGAATCATTCGACCAGCCAGAGCCGGCCGCAATGCTGACCGCAGACCGTTTGATCGATGTAAGCCCTCGCAACCGCCCGGCCCCAGAAGGCGGCTTCCGCCGTTTCATTTACTTCTTGTCGTTGAAAACCCTGAATCTTGGTGACTCACGAAAGGTGCGCGAGCGCAAGGCGCTTGATGCCCGAATCGGAGCTGTTTTCGAAGGTGGAGCAAAGTTCGTTCCAGTTCTGACCCGAAAGGGCGGTGTTGGTAAAACCACCGTCACAACACTGCTGGGCATGGCTCTTTCGCTATCTCGCGAAGACCGCATCATTGCGATTGATGCTAACCCAGACCGCGGAACTCTGGCTGAGCGAGTTAGCAAATCAACACGTTTCACCGTTCGTGATGTTGTAAACCGTGCTGCCGCAATCGACGGATTCACCGAATTCTCAACCATGGTTTCCCGCGATGCCACACGCCTTGATGTACTGGCGTCTGACTCAGACCCAATGCTTTCGGAAGCCTTCGACGAGGGTGACTACAACGTGGTTGCCGACATGGCTGCACGTTATTACTCGGTGGTACTAACCGACTGCGGTACCGGTATCGTTCACTCGGTAATGCGTCCGACATTGCAGCGAGCCAGCGGTTTGGTAATCGTTTCTGGTGGTTCTGTAGATGAAGCGCGATTGGCTTCTGAGACCCTAACCTGGCTCGAGGCAAACGGCTATGGTGATTTGGTTAGAAACTCAATCGTTGCACTGAACACCGCAACTCAGGCCACCAACCTGGTCAAGATCGACGAGATTGAGCAGCACTTCAAGACTCGCGTTCGTGAAGTTGTTCGAATTCCTTATGACCCAGCACTAGCAGCGGGTTCGGTAATCAAGTTCAAGCAGCTAAAGTCACACACCCGCGAAGCAGCACGTGAGCTGGCTGCTTTGGTCGTCGACGGACTCAACCGCTCAAACTAGTGGCTGTTCGCGAGATTCGCCTCTATGGCGACCCTGTGCTCAGAACCGTTAGCGAAACGGTAGTCGAGATCACTCCGGCTATCGAAGAATTGATTGCCGATCTCTTAGAAACCACCCAACTACCCGGTCGAGCCGGGGTAGCAGCACCGCAAATTGGAGTAAACCTTAGAGCATTCAGCTATCACGTAAATGGTGAGCTCGGTTATCTAATCAACCCAAGAATCGTTGAACTAATCGGGGAGCCGTCAGAAATCGATGAAGGTTGTCTGTCGGTTCCAGAGCTTTGGGAAAAGACTCCTCGTTATCCAGGTGCCGTCGCAGAGGGCATCAATCTAAACGGTGAGACAGTGCGAATCGAAGGCACCGGCCTGCTGGCGCAAGCCCTACAGCACGAGTGTGATCACTTAGACGGCAAGGTCTACCTAGACCGCTTAAATCCAGATGTGCGTCGTGAAGCGATGAAAAAACTTCGCGAAACTAGCTGGTTTTAGAAGTTCACCGCACGGTCGATGTTGCCCTTGCCATCGGCATAAAGTTCTGAAATTTCCTTGGCAAAGTCACGAGCCACGGCTTCACGCTTGATCTTCAAACTCGGAG
>JBJOJC010000122.1:0-7018 GCA_046046825.1 Actinomycetota bacterium
CCTATGAAGGTTTTGGCTGCAATGAGCGGCGGCGTAGACAGCGCCGTAGCAGCAGCTCGAGCGGTCGATGCCGGACACGAAGTTGTTGGCGTTCACCTGGCCCTCAGCCGCAACGCTGGAACCCTAAGAACCGGCTCCCGCGGCTGTTGCACCATCGAAGACTCGATGGACGCCCAGCGCGTTTCAGCTCTCCTCGGCATCAAATACTTCGTGTGGGATTTCTCCGAACGTTTCAAAATGGAAGTCGTCGACGATTTCATCAGCGAATACGAAGCCGGTCGAACCCCAAACCCTTGCATGCGCTGCAACGAGCGAATTAAGTTCGCAGCCCTCCTTGAAAAAGCCCTTGCCCTAGGCTTCGACGCCGTTTGCACCGGCCACTACGCCACCATCGAAGAACACGACGGCAACCTAGAACTTCACCGATCACCTGCCACCGCCAAAGACCAGAGCTACGTTCTAGGCGTTCTCACCACCGAACAGCTAAAGCACGTGCTCTTCCCAATCGGCGCCGAATCCGACAAAGCCGACATTCGCAGAGAAGCTGCCGAAAGAGGCCTTGCCGTAGCCCAAAAACCAGACAGCTACGATATCTGCTTCATCCCAGACGGCGACACCCAGGGCTGGCTCGGCGAAAAGCTCCAAGAAGAACCGGGCGACATCGTTGACCGCAACGGCAACAAGATCTCCGATCACGCCGGAACCCATAACTTCACCGTTGGCCAACGCAAAGGCCTAGCCATAGAAAAGCCCGCCAAAGACGGCAGACCTCGCTACGTTCTAGAAATCAGACCAAAGACCAGAACAGTTGTGGTCGGCCCTCAAGAAGCCCTAGCCATCAAAGAACTAGGCGGCCAAAAGTTCACCTGGTGCGGTGAACCACCAAAAAACCCTGAGATTCCTTTCGAAGCAGAAGTGCAAGTTCGTGCTCACGCCGAACCAGTGCCATGCGTAGCCGAACTCAGAGACAACGAACTCATGGTCATAACCCATGAACCAATCCTCGGAGTCGCGCCTGGCCAAACCGCCGTCATCTACCTTGGAACCCGAGTTCTCGGCCAGTTCACCATCGACCGAACCGTCTCAGCGATTCCCGTTGAAGTTAACGAATGAACCACGACGAAGCCGAGGCAAGAGTCAACGAACTAGTTGACCAAATCAACGCTCACCGACGCGCCTATTACGAAGGCAACACGGTTCTAATCTCAGACGCCGAATACGACGCACTGATGAAGGAATTGGAACAACTAGAAAACCAATTTCCTGAACTAGTAACCGGCGACTCACCAACCCAAACCGTTGGCGGCCAAGCCAACACCACCTTCGCGCCCGTCACTCACCTCGAGCGCATGATGAGCCTTGACAACGTCTTCGACAAAGATGAACTAACCGCCTGGATTCAGAAAACCACCAGCAAAAAACTTCTCGTTGAACTAAAGATCGACGGCCTCGCCATCAACCTGCGTTACGAAAAAGGCATCCTCAAATCAGCCGCCACCAGAGGCGACGGCGTGGTCGGTGAAGACGTCACCCAAAACGTCCTAACCATCAAATCAATCCCGCAAAAACTGGGGGGCGAAAACCACCCCGACCAAGTCGAAATCCGTGGCGAAATCTTCTTCCCAGTAAAAGAGTTCCAAGAGCTCAACGCCAGCCTGATCGAACAGGGCAAAGCCCCTTTCGCGAACCCTAGAAACTCCGCGTCCGGCTCACTGCGCCAAAAAGACTCAGCAGTCACTGCATCAAGACCTCTTCAAATGCTCGTTCACGGTATCGGCGCCTGGCCAACCAACCCAGCCAAAACCCAATCCGAAACCTATGAGATCCTCAAAGGCTGGGGCCTCCCAACCAGCAACCGCGTGAAAGTTCTCGAAACCAACGTAGAAGTCATCAACTACATCGACGACTTCGAGAAACAACGTCACAGCCTCGAACACGAAATCGACGGCGTGGTCATCAAAGTCGACGACCTCCAGGAACAGGTTGAACTCGGCTTCACCTCGAGAGCTCCTCGCTGGGCCATAGCCTACAAATACGCACCAGAACAGGTCAACACCAAACTTCTCGACATCCGCGTCTCTGTTGGCAGAACCGGCCGAGCAACTCCCTACGCGGTCGTTGAGCCAGTCAAAGTAGCCGGATCAGTAATCGAATTCGCAACCCTTCACAACCAAGACGTAGTCAAAGCCAAAGGTGTCCTGATCGGTGACACCATCGTCATTCGCAAAGCCGGCGACGTAATCCCAGAAATCCTCGGCCCAGTAGTTGAACTTAGAACCGGCGAAGAAAAAGCATTCGTCATGCCAACCCAATGCCCAGACTGCCAAAGCACCTTGCGAGCTATGTCAGAAGGCGACATCGACCTTCGCTGCCCAAACTCGGAAAGCTGCCCGGCCCAACTCCGTGAACGCATCGCATTCATCGGATCCAGGGGAGTGCTCGACATCGAGGCACTTGGCGAAGTAACCGCCATCGAACTCTGCAAAGACATCCTCAAAAACGACGCCGAACTCTTCGCACTAACTCAAGATCAACTGATGACCGTCGACTACTTCAAAAAGAAAGACGGCACGCCAGCAGAAGTAACCGGAAAACTTCTCAAGAATCTTGAAGAGGCGAAGACCAGACCACTCTGGAGAATCCTCGTGGCACTAAACATCCGTCACGTTGGTCCAGTGGCTTCAAGATCGCTAGCAACCCAGTTTGGCTCTCTAGAAGCCATCTTCAATGCAAGCAAAGAAGACCTTGAAGCAATCGATGGCGTCGGAACAATCATTGCCGACAGCCTGATCGAATGGTTCCAAATCGACTGGCATAAAAACATCGTCAAACGTTGGAACGAATGCGGCGTTCAAACCGCCACACCAAACTTCCAAGGCCCAGGCACAAGCGAAGGTATCTTCAGCGGTATGACCATCGTGGTAACCGGCACTCTCACCCAGATGACCCGTGAACAAGCCGAAGAAGCCATCATCAGCCGCGGTGGCAAGGCGTCTGGCTCGGTCTCGAAGAACACCAGCTTCGTGGTCGCAGGTCCAGGTGCAGGTTCCAAACTCGCCAAGGCTGAGCAACTCGGCGTTGAGGTTATTGACGAGGCGCAATTCCTGATAAGAATTCAATAAAAAGAGAGACCCCAGCCAAACGGCCGGGGTCTCTCCATTGAAGTTCTTACTCCTGGTTTGCTGCGTTTTCGTCGGCAGCAACCATTGATTCGGTTGACATTAGACCCTTGAGAGAGTTCAGGAACTCTTCGATCTCTGCTCGTTCGGTCTTCATCTTGGTTAGGCGCTCTTCGCTTTCGCGGATTGCGTTGTTGGCGAAGCTTTCGGCCTTGCGGGAAAGCATCTCAGCGCGGCGACGCGACTGGTTGATGAGGTTGGTTGCGGTGCGCTGGGTGTCTTCAGCAAGCTGAGTGGCGTTGGCCTGTGCTTCGCGAGAGATGCGGTCGGCTTCCTGAAGAAGTTCAGTTGCGCGAGCGGATGCTTCGGTGAAGTTGGAGTTTGCTTCGTCTGAAACCTGCTGAGCCTGAGCAACGGCGTTCTGGTAGAGGCGAAGGGCTTCCTGCTCTGATTCGTCGCGCTTGGTCTTTAGCTCGGCTTCAAGCTCAACGCGGGCCTGAGCGGTGCGCTGGCTGAGTTCGGTGGCAAGGGCACGAGCCTCTTCGGTTTCGCGGTGAACCTGGGCGCGAAGTTCTGCTGAGTAGCGCTCGCCTTCAGATTTGATTGCTGCGGCTTCGCGCTGGGCGGTGCCAATCTTTTCTGATGCCTCCGCTTCGCGTGCTTTCGCGGTGTTCAAGATTTCGTTGCTTAGACGCTCTGCTTCGATCTTCGATTCGGCTAGACGTGCTTCTGCTTCGGCAATTAGAGATTCTGCTTTGGTCTGGGCGCGGCGGGTTAGCTGCTCTGATTCTGCTTTGGCTGTTTCGCGAACGCGGATTGCGTCCTGGCCGGCGTCGGCAATTAGTTTCTTGGCCTGCTCTTCGGCAAGGCGAAGGGTTGACTCAAACTGGGCACCTAGTTCTGCATACCCAGGGGAGGTCTTCTTCTTTTTGAGCTGCTCGTTTTCGTTCTTTAGTTGCTCGATCTCAGCTGATGCTGAGTAGTTGTAGTCACGAACGTGGTCTAGTTCGGTGCGTAGTTCGGAAACAACGCGGTCAACTTCGTCTTTCTTGTAACCGCGCATCTCAATGCTGAAGTTGTCTTCTGCCATGGAAGTTTCTCCTACGTTTTGGGTGAAAATCTCTGGTCGTAAGTTTCGACCTACAAGCCAAAATCTTACCCTTATACCCGCCAAAAACCTAGGTGACGTAGACTTGGGGAATCCCCGCAAAAACGCGTAAAAGGACTTTACTTTGTCAGAAATTACCCCCGATGTTGTTCGCCATTTGGCGGGCCTCGCCAGAATTGATGTAACAGACGCAGAAGTTGATCGGTTTACCGAACAATTGGGTCTAATCGTTGATTCCGCAGCAACTTTGAAGGCTGCAGTGGCTGGCGATGTGCCGGCAACTAGCCACCCAATTCCGATGAAAAATGTTTATCGAGAAGATGTGGTTTTGAAGTCACTTTCGCAGGAAGCAGCACTTTCTGGCTCGGCCGACTCCGAGTCTGGTCGTTTCCGCGTGGCAGCAATTTTGGATGAGGAATAGACCATGAACTCAGTTGTGAAGCTCACTGCTCTGGAGCAGTTGGAGATGTTGCGTTCCGGTTCGATGACTTCGGTTGAACTTACTCAGGCACACCTAGACCGCATCGCCGAGGTTGATGGGGTTGTTCACGCGTTTTTGCACGTGAACGCTGAGGGCGCTTTGGCAACTGCTGCCGAGGTTGACCGTCTTCGTGCTTCTGGTGCTACTTTGCCTGCTTTAGCTGGTTTGCCAATTGCGGTGAAGGACAACCTGACCACCATCGATGAGCCAACCACTGCGGGTTCGAAGATTCTTGAGGGTTGGGTTCCTCCATACGACTCGACCGTGGTTTCGAAGCTTCGTGCTGAAATGATGCCGATTCTTGGAAAAACCAACCTAGACGAATTCGCGATGGGTTCAACCACGCAGTTCTCGGCCTACGGCCCAACTTCCAATCCCTGGTCTCTAGACCGCATTCCCGGTGGTTCCGGTGGTGGTTCGGCTGCTGCTGTTGGTGCTTTTATGGCTCCTTTGGCGATTGGTTCAGACACCGGTGGTTCGATTCGTTACCCGGCTGCCATGACTGGAACCGTTGGAACCAAGCCAACCTATGGTGCTGTTAGCCGTTACGGTTTGATTGCCCTCGGTTCTTCTCTAGACCAGATTGGTCCGGTTGCTCGTAATGTTCAGGATGCTGCTCTACTGCACGACGTGATTGCTGGCCACGATGAGCGCGACTCAACTTCGCTTCCTGAAGATTTGGGCTCGATGGTTGCAGCGGCTTCGGCTGGTTCACTGGCCGGGGTCAAGGTTGGTGTTATCAAGGAACTAACCGGTGAAGGTTTCCAAGCTGGAATTTCGGCACGGTTCAATGAGTCGTTGGAACTGTTGAAGGCTGCTGGCGCGGAAATCGTCGAGGTTTCTTGCCCATCTTTCCAGTATGCGATTGCTGCCTACTACCTGATTTTGCCGGCTGAGGCTTCCTCGAACCTAGCTAAGTTCGACAGCGTGCGATTCGGTATGAGAGTTACCCCAGAAGGTAACCCAACCATTGAGCGCGTGATGGCGGCCACCCGTGAGGCTGGTTTCGGTCCTGAGGTTAAGCGTCGAATCATTTTGGGAACCTATGCGCTCTCGAGTGGTTACTACGACGACTACTACGGTTCGGCTCAGAAGGTTCGCACCCTGATTCAGCGCGACTTTGATGCTGCTTTTGCTAAGGCTGATGTTTTGGTTTCGCCAACTGCGCCAACCACAGCGTTCAAGTTGGGGGAGAAGATCGAAGATCCTCTAGCGATGTATCTAAACGACATCGCCACCATCCCTGCCAACCTGGCCGGTATTCCTGGAATGTCGCTGCCAAACGGTTTGGCTGATGAAGATGGGCTACCGTCGTCGATTCAGCTTCTGGCTCCGGCTCGTGAAGAGAAGCGTCTCTACTCGGTTGGATCGGTTTTGGAAAAGGCTCACGAAAATGTTTGGGGTAAGCGAATGATTGATTTCGCTCCTGAAGTAAAGGCAGGTGCCTAATGGCTAAGGCTGAACTAATGAACTACGAGCAATCGCTCGAAAAGTTTGAGGTAGTGATTGGTCTCGAGGTTCACGTTGAACTAAACACCAAGACCAAGATGTTCTGTGGTTGCCGCAACGACTTCGGTGATGAGCCGAACACCAACGTTTGCCCAGTTTGTTTGGGTTTACCCGGAGCTCTGCCGGTTGTAAACAAGCGTGCGGTTGAATCGGCCATCAAAATTGGTTTGGCAATCGGATGTGACATCGCTCCAAACGGCCGCTTCGCTCGCAAGAATTACTTCTACCCAGACCTTGCCAAAAACTTCCAGACATCACAGTTTGATGAGCCAATCGCTTTCGAAGGCGGCGTTGAAGTGGAGGTTCCTTCGGGAAACACCTACAAGATCGACATCGAGCGCGCCCACATGGAAGAGGACGCCGGAAAGCTAACTCACGTTGGTGGAAACACCGGACGCATCCAGGGTGCTGAATTCTCGCTGGTTGACTACAACCGTGCTGGTGTTCCGCTAATCGAGATCGTCACCAAGCCGGTTTATGGCGCAGGCGCTGAGGCTCCTGAGTTGGCGGCTGCTTACGTTCGTTACATTCGTGAGATTGTGAAGGCACTGGATGTGTCTGAGGCCCGCATGGAGCGCGGTAACGTGCGCTGCGACGCCAATGTGTCGTTGCGTCTGCACGGAGCCGAGAAGCTCGGTACCCGCACCGAAACCAAGAACGTGAACTCACTTCGTTCGATTGAGCGCGCGGTGCGCTACGAGATCCAGCGTCAGGCTCACATTCTTGCAAATGGTGGAACCATCATTCAGGAAACCCGCCACTGGCACGAAGACACCGGTGCAACCAGCGCCGGTCGTCCCA
>JBJOJC010000123.1:0-5676 GCA_046046825.1 Actinomycetota bacterium
GACGTTAAATAATGTAAATAAACCAGTTGTTCAAGAAAGGCACTCTACAAATGAAACTTCGAAGATCACTCACGGCTTGTTTAATTCCACTTCTTAGCCTGGCAGCTCCACCAGCTTTGGCCGCTGACAGCGGTACAAATGTCGTCATTTCTTCCTGCATTGCCGAAACAGCCTACAAGGCCACCGCAAAAGTTGTCGGCTGGCTTCCAACATCAGTAGCTACTGGTTTTGAACCGACACCAAACGCGTACGTAATTGGCACTATGAAAACCTACAAAACAAATTACGTGTACAACGGTGTCACGCCCATCTCAGTCGCGGCTGTCGCCGCAATGGCATCTAGCACCTACGTTGCGAACTTCCTGCCTGTGACCACATTCAGTCAAGCCTGGGAATGGTACCAAGAAGCACCAACCCCGGGCCTGGATGCTCAAATGGTCATCATGCACCGAAGCGACAAAATAACGTTTACCAAATACCAGAACAATTCAAATTGCACCACCACGACAACGACGGGTCTCGTGATTTATCTACCAGTGGACAGTAATTCGCAAGCTACCTACTGCTCAATTCTGGATGTATACCCGGCCAAGAACGGTTGGTCTTCGACATGCACAGATTAGCGTTCCCAATTCGAGTGCGCAGCGCACTAGTAGCCGGGGTGCTTCCAATTTTATTAATTTCAGGATGCTCAACCCCAGATCAGAAGCCAATCTGCGCCCCATTGGACCCAAACGCTCAAACCCTAGTGGGAGCCTCACTCGATTGGCCAATAGATTCGGCGCAATTTTGGTCCTTTGGAATTTACACATGCACTGATGACGTGACGATTAAAATCACATCCGACGATCCTGCCCCTACGGAGATGGATGTCGCAAACCCATACTCGGTCAATTCCTTTCATGTCACTTTTGGGAACGACCAACTTACTTTTGGAGGAGGAGAAACTTTCGACTTCTTACTGGGTCAGGGTGGCGCTTCGTCGGTGGCAAAGGTTCCAGCAGCTGGCTTGGACGTGAAACGTGACCAAAAATTCCAAATCTTCGAGAACGTAACGGCTAATAAATATTCCAGACTCTACGGGGTAGAACGTTTTAAAATTAAGGCAGAGGTATTTGATAAAAATTCGAACCTGGTCCAGACTTTTCGCGGCGTCAGAGATTTCGGGGTAAATGCACCCACATCTGAGCTCAAGGAATGAGACTTCGAGACAGGTGAGCCTGGAAAATTAGGCGTCTTTTCAACAGTTTTTTGCGTTTAGAGATTTTCTAGAATGAACGAGATAATCTCGAAAGATGAGATTCCCAAGTCATGATGCACAGCTAACATTCGACTCACCGGTTGGAGCAATCACCTTGCTCGCTAGAGACAACAGGGTGGTATTCCTAACCATGGGAAGCGCCATTACGCCAGACTTCGGCAGAGCGAATGTGCTTCAGGATGCCAAGAAGCAGCTAAACAACTACTTCAAGGGCAAAGGTAAAGATCTCGACTTCGCCACAGAACTAGAGGGCACAGCATTCCAAAAGTCCGTCTGGAAAGAAATCAGCAAGATTGGCTTTGGAGAAGTAACCACCTATGCCGAAATCGCCAAGAACATCGGTAACCCGAAAGCGGTTCGCGCGGTTGGCGGAGCTGTTGGGTCGAACCCGGTTCCACTCATCGTTGGTTGCCACCGCGTTCTCGGTGCCAGTGGCAAGATCACTGGCTACTCGGGCGGCGACGGGCTGCCAACTAAGCGCTGGCTACTGAACCTAGAAGGCATTGAGACCAAGGACTAATGCAGCGCTGCGCTTGGGTCACCGCCGACCCCATCTACATCGAATACCACGACACTGAATGGGGTAAGCCGGTTACCGGGGAAGACGCACTCTTTGAACGCATAAGCCTCGAAGGATTTCAGGCGGGCTTGAGCTGGCTAACCATCCTGAAACGCCGTGAGGGCTTTCGCGAAGCCTTCCTGGGCTTCGAAATCGAAAGGGTTGCCACGATGACGGAGAAAGATGTTGAACGTCTTCTTCTGAATGAGGGAATCATTCGTCACCGCGGCAAGATTCAGGCCGTGATCAACAACGCTCGCATATTGAAGGAACATAACCTTTCCCTTCAAGAACTGCTCGGGAAGCACATTCCAACCGAAGACCGAACCGGGCTTACCCTCTCCCCTGAGTCAACCGCTATCTCAAAAGAACTTCGCAAGATTGGTTTCAACTTTGTTGGGCCAACCACCATGCACGCCATGATGCAGGCTATCGGAATTATCAACGATCACGATCTGACCTGTGAATTTAGAAAGAATTAGCCGCTTCGCGACATAAACTTCCTGAGATGACTATGGACAGCCAAGAATTCACCGCGCACTACCGCGCGTTTCTGCCTGCCATTTCAAAATTCTTCGCCTACCGCGCAGACTCCAGCGAGGTTGAAGAGTTAGCGGCCGAAGTGTTCTCGATTGCCTGGCAAAAAAGAGACAAGGCCCCGGCAGGCGCTGAATTACCTTGGCTCTATCGAATTGCCAACAATGTGTTGCTCAACCACCGTCGAAAAGTAAAACGCAACTTCACCTTGCCAATCTTGGAAACGGATTTGGTTGCACCTTCTACGGATGACCTAGTTCTAAAGAGCGTTAGCGTGCGACAGGCTTGGGAGAAACTGAAGCCGGCCGATCGCAGCATTCTGGCACTAACTGCTCTTGAAGGTCTAAGCCTCGAAGATTTAGCGTTGGCGCTAAAGATCTCAAAAAACGCAGCTACCATCCGTGCTCACCGTGCCAAAAAGAATTTCTCAGATATCTTGAAAGAATTTGAAGGCTAACGACACAAACAGGTTATGGAAGACAAAAACCTGAACAAGCTGCAAAAAGCAGTTGGCGCTAAAGTGCCAAACCTTACCGACGAAACAATCCTGGCTGGCATTGCCAAGCCACGAGCGAGTGTTCGAAAGAACCTATGGCTCGGCCTAAGCGGTGTTGCCGTAGCAGCCACAGCAGTCTTTGCTGTGATGCCGAGTAGCCCAGCTCCCCTAATCAATCTGGCACAGAGCCAGCCTCAGCGCGAAGGTGTAGCTGGATCGAGCGACGCCAAGATGTCGATGTGGGTGGAATACGAGTATGTTGCAGGCTCTGGCCTGTCGACGGCTGCCGGTTCCGACCAGGTTTACCAACTGAACCTAAACGGCACACCAGAAGCATTGGTGGAGAAGCTAGCCGCTCGCTTTGGAGTTGAAGGCAAACTTTCTAAAGAAACCTACGACGAAGGAAAGACCTACAACTATTTCTTTGGTAACAAGGCGAAGCCCGAAAATGCTAGCGTCTCGGTTTACTGGACGGGAACTGGCAGCTGGTACTTCGGCGACTACTCCAAGTTCTCGGAGAAAGTGAATTTACCAACCAAGGCTTCCGCACTAGCTGCCGCGCAGGAGATCTTCGCGGACACCGGCTTGGTGGTAGCTGAGGATGCCATCACCGTTACCAGCAACGAATGGGGAATGGTTGCCCAGGCTAGCCTGCAGGTTGGCGGCGAAGACACTGCTCTCGAATGGACGGTCAACTGGGCTCCAAACGGTGAAATCATCGGTGTTAGCGGTCACAGCGTATCGGTTGAAGCCAAGGGAACCTTTGGCACTATCTCGGCCAAGGATTCCGTGAAGCGTCTAGGCGACTGGCGTTACGGCGGCTCAGCAGCCAGCAGCTACTACGGTGGCGGCATGACCATGATGTCTCGCGATGGAACCGTATCGAGCGATGTTGCCGAATCAGGAACTGAGCCTTCGGTTGAGCCAACCGCCGAACCTTACGGTGATGACACGGTAGAACCTACCGATATAACAACCGAAGAGCCAACCGTTGATCCAATTCCTGAGCCGACTCCGGAAAAGGTTGTGATGAAACTCGTTTCATCTAAGAAAACACACTTGCTCATCTGGGATGCCGACGGCGGAGCTTGGTTGGTTCCCGGATACATGCTCAAGAACACCGACGGCTTGTACAGCTCTGTGATTTCGTTGGTCGACGGAGTCATTGCGCTACCGAAACTTGATGGCGGAGTTACGCCAATGGTGAAGTAGTTCTATCGCTGATTGGTAAATAGTTTGATGGCAGAGCCGTCGATCTCTAATTTGAGATTGGCGGCTTTTGCCATCTCCTCGAGGGTATCCGCGCCCTGCAGAAAAGCTCGAACAAACTGACCTTTGGCTTTTTTGTTGAAGTGGTTCATGGCCTTGCCGGATTCAATGTCGTAAACCTCAACCGTGAGAACGTCAAAGTTCTCGGGAACTGGAGCCAGCTCTGCATATTGCTTGGAGCGAAGATCGATAATCTTCTGACCACCTAGTCGCTTCCAGATCAATTCGTGAGCCTCTGACCAGTGTTGTTTCAGGCTGAGCTTCGGCAATTTGCTAGCAGCCGAGAACTTATAGAACGGAATCAAGTTAGTGGCTGGTATTAGACCGAACAGAGCTGACTGAATGAATACCGATTCCTTGGCGCGTTCGCGTTCGGCCTTAGACAGTTCGTTGAATTCGGTTGGAGTGCCTTTAAGTCCGCGTCCGTGGATTGCTCCGTAAAGTGTTCCATTGTAGCGATCGATTGCCGGAAGAGTTGGGGAAGATTGGAGACCTGGGTCAACTAACTTTGCCTGAACAGCTGCCTTGAAAACCGCGTCTCTGGCCGGCTGCATGCCACCAAAGGCGAGTGCAACTAGGTCGATTCCCAGCGGAGATCCGCCTTGAGCTTTCGACTCTGATGGGGGCAAGAGGAACAACATCTATCCAGCCTAAACTTGTGTCATGGTCAAACTCACCAAGATTTACACAAAAACCGGCGACGAAGGTTTCACCGCTCTCGGCGATAACTCTCGCGTGGCCAAAACCGACCCACGCATCGAGGCGTATGCCGACGTGGATGAAGCCAATTCAGCGCTGGGTGTGGCTGTGTCGCTGGCTCACGGAGAATTCTCGGACGAATTGCTTGCGCTTTTGGCACGCATTCAAAACGACCTATTCGACATCGGTGCCGATCTGGCTACGCCTGGCACAGGGGGCTTGCGAATCAACGAAGCTTGGGTTGCCGACCTTGAGGTTGCAATTGATAAATACAACGCGGAACTACCCAACCTCGACTCGTTTATCATCCCTGGTGGCTCAAGTTTGGCCGCCGGCTTGCACCTAACTCGCACCGTGGTTCGCCGCGCTGAGCGGGAGGTTTGGAAGGCCATCGAGGCCGGCGTAGATCAGTCACCTGTTTGTGCCGTGTACCTGAACCGCCTTTCAGACCTGATGTTCGTCCTGGCCCGTGTGGCCAACCTGTCTCGCGGTGGCGACGTGAAATGGATTCCCGCCGGATCCAGATAAAGATAAAACCCCAACCAATCGGCTGGGGTTTTGTCTTTAGTTTTAGTTAGACCAGTTCGGCGTGACGAGCAACGATGGTTACCACGTCGTGTTCAACCGAAAGGAAGCCGTCTTCGGCGTTAGCAGTTAGCTTGTCGCCGTCGGTAAGGGTAATGCGAACTTCACCGCTCGAGAGGATCGCGAGCATAGGCTCGTGACCTGCAAGCAGACCGATTTCACCTTCAACGGTCTTAGCGATGACCATCTTGGCCTCACCAGCCCATACGGCTTTATCGGCTGCTACCAGCTCGACGCGAAGAACTTTTTCCGACATTATTACTTACCGGT
>JBJOJC010000124.1:0-23874 GCA_046046825.1 Actinomycetota bacterium
CCTGTAATCGACGAGTATCTCGCCCCACTGCTCGGCCACGACCCTGAGACACTTCTCTTCGGCAACTCGAACGCGAGAGACGACGCAGACCAGCACATCCGACACGATGTAGTCGCAAAGAACTGGGCTCGCGCTCTAAAGCGGGCCGGAATCGAAGAGCAGGGAATCACCTTCCACTCGTTGCGACACTTTGCCGGCACTCAGTATCACCTAGCCGGTGCTGTTATCCCAGACCTAATGAAGTGGCTCGGTGACTCTTCGATTGCATCCATCCAGAGATACCTTCACGACACAAACAGAGCCGCTTCGGTAACCAACAACATGGACTTCCCAACACGACTCAAATCAGTTGCCTAAACCCGAGAGGGGGAGAGCGCTCGCGGGTGCTTTCCCCTATCTCTGAGGTCTTTTATAGAACTTCTATAAACAAACTGGACAAAGTCCACGAAAACTCCGAAAAGTCGTTTGCCGTTGGCGAACAAGGGCATGTGTCGTGACAATGAGTGCCTAATGTGGAATCAATAACTGAATAGAAACGCTTTATTTGACGGAGTGGATATCCGTCAGCGTCAAAAGACGAATTGCTCAATTCTCTCCCTGAGCAACGCCTCGAAACGAGGTGGACGGCATTTCCTTGAGTCGCAAAGTGCGCTCAATACTTACCTTGTAGGGAGAACTACAAAATGGCTGAATATTATTCAGTAGAAGAAGTGGCAGAACTCTTTGGAGTAAATAGCCGCACCGTCCGCAATTGGATCAACGAAGGCAAACTCGAAGCCTATGTCGTAGGAGGAAGACTCATCAGAGTCCTTCCAAGCAGCCTCGATGCACTGGCCGTGCCAATCCATCGCCGAAGCCGGAACTGAGTCAGCAGGGAAAGCCCCGCACCCAGCCCGCCGGAATCTCAAAGCACTTTATAGAAACGACTTTCCCGCCCCAATAAAGGGTGCGAGGCTCTCTCGCCGACCAAACTCAAAAATCACTCAACTGCAATTGCTTCAACATGAAGTAATGACCAGTGAATCGAGTGAACCCTTGAGTACCTATTTGACCTACCCACAAATCGCAGAACTACTAAACATCCCACTCAGGACGCTTTACCTCTACAAAAAAGAAGGCAAAGCACCTGAAACGGTAAAAGTAGGCAGACACTTCCGAGTATCGGAAGAAGCGCTCGCAGTGTGGATCAAACAAAACACCCATTAAACAAAAACAGCCCCATGCCCGGGGCTGCCTGTCGCACACAAGTGCAGAAAGAACTATCTATGACTATTTTATCAAAATCCCGAAACGCTAATTCCTGCTATTTCCAGACGGAGGTAACCCTCTGATGGCAATCAAGAAGGACTACCAAGAAAAGATGCAGGCCTACAAGTGGCAGGAAGTTCTTAGCGGAACTGCGTTTCAAAATTGTGGAGAAGTCAAGTTCGGGTCGGAAATCGGCACAAGATGGGAGTTGCCTGGTTACCAGGAGGATGTTTACTTCTTGAGTTTCGATTCCGATCACCGAATCTATTTACTTTCAAAAAAAGATGACCAGATTCCGCTGGACTCAATAAGCAAATACGAAATGGCAAGGGCGCTGAAGTTCGACGGCAATAGCCGGCTCACAGATGAGTTCGAATCAATGGGTCTTCCAATGATCCGAAACATCCTGAGCGACATCCGCGAGGACTATCGCACAAATCTAGATTCGGAATACGGCCACCTACCGGTCAAAGAAAGAAAGTTCTTCGACCCAGCACTTCATTCAGCCGTCGAACTAGATTTGCGTAGGCGAGAGGCATCTCTTGAGGCCGAGCGCCTTTTTGAGATAGCCAAACATCGAGACGACCTCAAGACCCCAAAAGGCATGTCCCTCTCAGAGTTCTATGTAAAACCCTTGGAACCGCAAAGGTGGGTGATAGAAGGAATCCTCCCCGTTAACGGCAACTGCTCTATCGTCGCAGCGATGAAGACCGGCAAATCAACACTCGTTTACAACTTCATCTACTCGCTTGCATTTGGAGAAACATTCCTCAACTGCTTCAAAACAAACACGATTGAAGGAAGAATCGGCTTCGTTAACTTCGAACTAACCGAAGAGCAATGTCAAGACTGGTTCGTGAAATCGCCAATTGGCGCATCTGACCGAGTCCATGTCTGGAACCTTCGAGGCGAGCCAAACCCATTTAGAACCGAACAAGCCATCGCCGATTTTTCCAAAGAGGTGTCGGAAGCGGGAATCAGGGTTCTAATTCTTGACCCTTGGTCGTCACTCTTTGTTGGAGACACGAACAACAACGATGAAGTAAAGAGGTTCTGGCTCACCCTAGACGCCTTCAAAAAATCTTCAGGAGTTAAAGAACTCATCATCCCAATCCACGCAGGTCGCGACATCACAAAGAGTCGAGGTGCCTCAAGTCTTGATGACCACCCAGACTCCATAATCCACCTGACAAGGCAAAGCGATGGAATCAGAACTTTCCGCGCAACAGGAAGAGATGTAGAAGTTCCAGAAGGTGAATTGGAATATGACAAGCCCACCTTATTGCTCTCCTACAAAGGCGCAGTCACACCGGAGTCTAAAGACGAAAGAACTGCCAAACTACTGCGTCGAATGATCGAAGAGAGAGGCAAAGTCTCAGCCTCAGACATCTACCGCTACGCAGGCAAAGGCAAAACCGATGTGCAAGCAGCCAGAGACCTACTCGTTAGGCGTGGTGAACTGCTCGAGGAAAAAATCGGCTCATCAAAGTTCTACGAAGTCAATCCAAAATACATTTCCTCATTTCTCGGCTCTTCCCGAGAAGTTCCGGAAATCGGGATGGATTCTGTTTCCTCGGCTATTAGCCGAGAACAGGAATCCCTATCCGAAGTCAGTACCAACCAAAGTGCATGTCGGCCATGTCACCAGCGAGACGCAACACAGTTTGTATTTCTAAACATGGAGGTTCGTATGTGCCAGAAGTGTGACTTCATTCACGATGTGTGGGCTTTGGAATCAATCGCGCTCCCCGAAGAAGAGGGAGATTCCCTATGACATCAACAATATGCCAAACACAAAAAAGTGATTCGGCGAGCGCGAGGAGTTGTTTGTAAATGAAAACCGCAAATACTGGGCATCCAGCCCGAAAAAATCCATCCAAAAAGTGCTTCGAGAAACAGGAGAAAACATCATGCAAGTAGCACGCTTACTGCCACTAAATCTCAATCGCTGGGGGAGTGTCATCGACACCCTCACTAGCGTCTTTGAGGACATCAAACAGGAAAAGGTTGATTCCTTTGGGATAACTTTCCTAGACACCGACTTCAAACCCAGTCCCTACCTGCAAGCATCCTTGAACCTAAATGGAGACCTACTTGTGGAGTTGGTCAGCAACGAGTACTTGGTGACCAAACTAACCAAATGGCAAGAGAGCCAACTGCGTTTGCTGGGATTCCAAATGCCGGACGAAAACAATCCGAACTACCACCGAGCCACCAAAGCAAACGAACAACCCGTTTATACGGCTAGACAACTGCTAGACGCTGCTAGAACGGTATTTGAAGTCCGCGACGACTGCTGGTTCACCTTCGGGCAATCCGGATACGAGAAGGCGCTCGCGGACTCTTCTGCTTTTTGGCATAACTCCGAAGACCCGACCCAATTGTGCCTTCCTGGTATGAACGCAGCATCGACTCGGGAGGGAAGGTTCCCCAAAGCCGTCTAGAGACTTAGCCAAGGTGAGGGGAAGGTGGGCAATTGGATCCGCGTTCCCTGCAATTCGCAGGTTTGGCAGATGCCGGTAAGGACACCATCCTCAACTGAGATGTCGATTTCGCAGGATTCGCAGATAGGACAAGTTATTTTCATCACGCCATCTTGTCAAGAATTGACGAAACGCAATTTTGTTATCCACAGGCTTGTCTTAGGCGCTGGGTAGACTTCCAGTAGTGACGGGGAAAGAAGGCCAAAACCAATGAAGTCAATCCATGATGTGCTCGATGAGTTACGCGATGCGTCCTTCGACGAGCGCCACAAAGGTGACCTATTTGAGGCTCTAACCAAGAAATTCCTAGAAATCGACCCCTTCTACAGTTCGTACTTTGACAAAGTTTGGCTGTATGGAGACTGGGCAACAGACTCAAAAATCTCGAAACAAGATACCGGCATAGACCTCGTCGCACGGATCGCTGAAACAGGCGAAATCGCGGCCATACAGTGCAAGTTCTACGCCGAGGGCGCATACCTAGACAAGAAAGAAATCGATTCTTTCTTCACCGCATCCGGCAAGGAACCATTCCGCGAGCGCTACATTTTCTCAACTACGGATAACTGGTCAAAAAATGCTAGTGATGCTGTCGAGGGTCAGCAGATTCCGACCACAATCATTCGAGTTCAGGATTTGGACGCGTCTGGAATTGATTGGTCTGGTTTTAGCCTTCAAGATGTCTCAAACATTGGGCTTCTGAAGAAGAAGACCCCATTTCCTCACCAGTTGGAAGCGATCGAAGCAGCAAAGGCTCACTTTGCTTCGGCTGACCGAGGCAAGATGATTATGGCTTGTGGAACGGGTAAGACCTTCACTTCGCTTCAAATCGTTCAGGAAATGACTCCCAAGGGTGGAACGGTACTGTTCCTAGTCCCGTCGCTTGCCTTGTTGTCTCAGACGCTCAAGGAGTGGAAGCGAGAGGCTTCTGTCGACTTCCGTGCCTACGCGGTTTGTTCTGACACCAAGTTGAGTAAGCAGGCAAGCACAGAGGACACGCGCGTAGCGGATCTGGCTTACCCTTCGACAACCAATGTTGAAAAACTTGCATCGCACTTCAACAAGGGCACAGATGCAGAACTAACGGTCATCTTCTCGACTTACCAGTCCATCGAAGTTGTAGCGGCAGCGCAGAAAAAAGGTCTTCCTGAGTTCGATCTGATTATTTGCGACGAGGCGCACAGAACAACCGGCGTGACGCTAGCCGGTGATGACGAATCAAACTTCGTGCGCGTCCACGACAACAACTTCATAAAGGGCTCAAAACGCCTCTATATGACCGCTACACCGCGTATCTATGCAGAAGCAAGCAAAGCCAAGGCAGAAGAAGCATCAGCCGTCCTCGCGTCAATGGACAACGAATCGCAGTTCGGCCAAGAGTTCCACAGGCTCAACTTCGGTAACGCCGTATCTCGCGGTTTGCTAAGCGATTACAAGGTATTAGTTCTAACTGTGTCCGAAACGCAGGTAAGCAAGTCACTTCAAAAGATCCTTACCGACGGAGACGAACTCAAACTCCAAGACGCAATAAAAATCGTCGGCTGCTATAACGGACTGCGCAAACGAAGCACCAATTCAGACGACTTCGCTGTTGATTCGAACCCGATGAGAACCGCAGTAGCCTTCTCACGGTCAATCAAAGACTCAAAGCGGATCGCCGAACTGTTCGGAACTGTAACCAAAGCACTAAACGATGAAGCCAAAGAAAAAGACGGCCTAATCGCGGAAGCCGACCATGTCGACGGCACATTCAATGTCATGGCAAGAAACGAACGCCTCGACTGGCTCAAGGACACTAAAACGGAAAACACAGTCCGAGTCCTTAGCAACGCGCGATGCCTCTCCGAGGGTGTCGATGTCCCAGCACTCGACGCAGTCCTATTCCTAAACCCACGAGACAGCCAAGTAGATGTAGTCCAATCCGTAGGACGCGTCATGCGAAAAGCGGACGGAAAACAATACGGATATGTCATCCTCCCAATCGCAGTACCAGCCGGCAAATCAGCCGAGGAAGCGCTCGCGGATAACAAGAACTACAAAGTCGTCTGGCAGGTTCTCCAAGCCCTGCGAGCCCACGACGAGCGTTTTGACGCGCTTGTAAACAAGATTGACCTCACCGGCGAAACTGGCGGGGTAATCGAAATTATCGATGCAAGCCCAGGGAATGGCGAAAGCGAGTGGGATGGCGACTCGAAGCCAAAAGAGACCGGCCAAGTTCCGCTATTTGACTTCGACTTCACAGACTGGAAAGACGCAATCTTGGCAAAGATTGTCCAGAAAGTCGGCGAGCGCACCTACTGGGAAAACTGGGCGAAAGATGTGGCCGAGATTGCCAAGAACCACATTTCTCGAATTGAGCAATTAGTAAATGGAACCAATGCAAACCTCGAACTTGAATTTAAGACCTTTCTTAAAGGCCTTCAAGACAACCTGAATCCTGGTGTTTCAAAATCCGATGCAATTGAAATGCTCGCTCAGCACTTAATCACTAAGCCTGTATTTGATGCCTTGTTTGAAGGTTACGCCTTCACATCTGAGAATCCAGTCTCCGTTTCCATGCAGAGGATGGTAAACGCTTTAGAGACTGCGTCGATAAATAAAGAAGCCGACGACCTCGAAGGCTTCTATGCAAGCGTTCGGTTGAGGGCAGCCGGCATCACTGATGGTGGGGCAAAACAAAAGATCGTCAAGGAACTTTACGAGAAGTTCTTTAAACTTGCGTTCTCTGGTACGAGCGAGAAGTTGGGTATTGTCTACACCCCGAACGAAATCGTGGATTTCATAATTCATTCGGTTGACTCAGCGCTTAAAAAAGAATTTGGGGCGGGTCTAGGTGAAGAAGGGGTTCATGTTCTAGACCCATTCACCGGAACCGGAACTTTTATAGTTCGATTGCTTCAATCAGGATTGATTTCTAAAGAGCAGTTGGAAGCGAAGTTTGGCTCACAACTACACGCCAACGAGATCGTCTTGCTTGCCTACTATGTCGCCGCGATCAACATCGAGGAAACTTACCACTCGATCGTTGGAAAATATGAGCCCTTCCAAGGCGTGGTTCTTACTGACACTTTCCAAATGACGGAGGGGAATGATTCTCTTGATTCCCTTGGTGTTTTCCCAGACAATAACGACCGCGTAGTTCAACAAAATGCTCTAGATATCCGTGTCATTATCGGAAACCCTCCATACTCGGTCGGGCAGAAAGATGCCAATGACAATAACCAAAACCTCAAATATGAGGACTTGGATATGCGTATCGCCACCACCTATGTCAAAAACTCATCTTCAGTCACACGAACTTCGGTGTATGACTCCTACATTCGAGCATTCCGATGGGCTTCAGATCGTATTGGGGACAAGGGCGTAGTTTGTTTTGTCACCAATGGTTCCTGGATTGACTCGAACTCGGCAGATGGAATGCGAAAGTCGCTTGAAAAGGAATTTTCAGCCATTTATGTTTTGAATTTACGCGGAAATCAGCGAACTCAAGGTGAAGAGTCTAGGAGAGAGGGTGGAAAAGTCTTCGGGGCTGGGAGTCGCACTCCTGTGGCAATTACGCTCCTAGTCAAGAATCCCGAAAGCGCTGAGCGAGGACGAATTTTTTACCACGATATTGGGGACTACCTATCGAGAGAGCAAAAACTAGAAATTCTTGACAAGGCCAAGTCATTCGAAGGTATTGAACTCAGCGAAATTCAGTCCAATGCTCAAGGTGATTGGCTAAGTCAGCGAAACGAACGATTCGATGAGTTCATCCCGATTGGGGATAGGGACTCCAAAGGAGTCGAGTCGGAGACCATTTTCAAGATGTACACGAAAGGCGTCGTGACGAATAGAGACGCTTGGGCATATAACTTTGGACTAGACGCTCTAGCCTCCAACATGAAGAAATCGATTGCTTACTACAACGACCTAGTCGAAAAGTATTCGAAAGAGGGCGGCAACCCCGACGCCTTCGTTCAAGGTAATAAAGACAAGATTTCTTGGGTTGCCAATCTAATAAATGATTTCAAAAAGAAGAAAAAGGCTCATTTCGACCCTAACGAAATACAACTTGGAAACTACCGCCCATTCACCAAGCAGTGGGTATACAAGCAACGACAGATGGTCTGGAGTCCGTATAAGACTCCAGTAACCTTCCCGCCTAACTTCTTGAACAAGGGGATCGCGATTACAGGCCCAGGTGCAGGCGCTGGTTTCGCCGCACTTGGACTCGACTTGCTTCCTAATTTCCACTCAATGGATACTGGGCAAGTCTTCCCTCTCTACTACATTCCAGAAGACAAGAACAACGAACCGTCACTGTTTGACTCGCTCGATTCGGGGCCACAATTTGCGATTACTGATTGGGCTCAGGACAAATTCTCAACTGAACTGGGGCAAGAAGTCTCCAAAGAGCAAATCTTCTATTATGTCTATGCAATCCTCAATCACCCAGAGTACAAAGAGTTGTTTGCTGCGGATTTGAAACGCCAACTGCCAAGAATCCCGATTTCTAAGGAATTCCTCAAGTTCTCAACATTGGGCAAGACTCTTTTTGAACTCCACATAAACTATGAGTCTCCGCGGCAGTCAACTGTTTCCGTCGAAAACACCTACAAGGGCAGTGACCTGTCTGAAAACTACCGTGTCGAGAAAATGTCATACGGCAAAGCAGGGAACAAAACCGTAATCTCATTCAATCGCTATGTCACGATTTCGGGCATCCCAGAAGAGGTTTACCAATTCATGGTCGGAGGCAAGTCCGGTGTGGATTGGGTTGTCGATAGGTATCGCGTAACTGTAGATAAAGACAGCGGATTAATTAATGATCCAAACCTTTTCTCTGATGACCCGAAGTACATTCTCAACCTTTTGCTCAATGTAATTGAAGTCAGCAAGGAAACGCTTAAACTAACTCGGAGTTTTCCAAGCCTGAACCTCTAAAGCGCCATTTTCAGACGCTTTTCCTTCAGGTGTTGCACACTTATTGCACAAAAAAGTCCGTGGCTGGATATACCCTTGTGTTTACAAGGCAATACAGGGTAAGTCCACGAGACTTCTAATCTCTTGGTCGCAGGTTCGATTCCTGCCGGGGGCGCCATTGCGCTATTGGCGTTGCTAGGAAAGCGAAATTCGGAGGGGCCTGAATGAATGAAATCTTACTGTTATTGACTCAGGGCTTGAGCTTGCTGTTGCCCATATTTGTGAGCGGAATATTCTTCATATTTTCTATCAAGAATCACTGGTTCGAAGCACTTAACCGACCAATTGATGCTGGGCTGAAGATCGCCGGTGCTCGTATATTCGGTCCCAATAAAAACTGGAGAGCTCCAGTTATTTACATCTTTTTTGGCACAATCGTCACCTATTTACTACATGTTTTTGCACCGGGCCAGGTGTTGATTGCGCGAATTTACTTGGCTGAACCGATTAGTTTGGGGCTCGCTACGACCAGTTCTTATGCGGCAGCAGAGCTAGTCAATAGCTTTGTCAAGCGACGACGTGGTAGGCCAGCTGGCGCGGCTGGAGGAAAAGTGCAGTCATTCTTTGACAATGTGGATGGAGCGTTAGCAAGTGGCGTTGTGCTGCTTTTCTTCGGCGTACCTTTGAATCTTCTGGCTGTCAGTTTCATTTTGTCGTTCCTAGTGCATGCCGGCACCGACAAACTAATGCGCAGCCTGAAGCTAAAAGAATCGAAGAAGAAGAGAGCCCGTTAAAGGAACGGTAAGGTTATCCGACCCAAGTTTCGAAAATCGCTCTACCGCAGTCAGGACGATGGCAAACGCGAGTGCCTTGATTACACCTAAACCGAAGCTAAGCAAGATAAATGAGGACACTAGAGCAAACACGAGCGACCCGCGCCATGACTTTCGCTGTAAGTTGAGGACATCGCTGGTGATTCCTGAAGCCGAGTCTGCGAAAGTCATGATCATGAGTGCTGGAACAAAGTATTTCCAATCGCTTTCGGTTAGATTCAGGGCGCTTGTGCAATAGGTGGCTAACGTTCCAATAGGCAGGAAGACCTCACCGTATGTGGGACGTCGCACCGAATGGACCGAAGTAAGCCATCCAAATCTTTGAGATGCTGCAATTCCCACAAGGGAAACACTGATCAAGATAATGAACCAGATTGGGGGGAGAAGGAGATAGTCGACTAGCGTGCAGAGTCCTGAGAAAATATGAACGACGCGTCTTGTGATTTCTGGTGAATAGCCAAATCTCCTTCTGGCAACTTCCAGCCCAACTACACCAGAAATGAACAGAGCGGAAAGGGTTGAAGCCAGAATCAATGTTCCTAAAAACTCATCCATTCCTCCTCCTGTCTGTGATGACAAATAGCGGCTTATGATCTCTAAGGTGTTTATTCACAGCCGAGCTTGTTTTTGGATTAAGTCGTTTGGTGATAAACCGGCCCCTACTAACCAAGGCAACCTGCCAAAGTGTGATTTTCCGGGCACCCCAGTGTTTGATGCCAAATTCAATGAGTTCAGAAGAGTAAGAGGCAATAATCAAACGCTCAGGTCGCTTTGAGGCTTCTTCAAGCATTTTGTGCAGCACGCCTGCACGGCGGAATTCTGGTTTCACAAAGGCCATTCCCAGTTCGCTCACGTCTTTCGCCAACTTTTCAACGACAACCCAACCAATTAGGCTGCCATTTAGCGAAGCGGTGATTAATCTTTTCGACTCAGCTAAGGCAAATAGAGTTTCTTTAGTTCGAGGAGTTAGCTCTTGGGTTTGCGCGGAAGAAATCTCAAATATCTCATTCACGATCTGGACAACTTTTTCTTTTTCTAGTTCCGAAGTAACGCTTATAGCCAAAGGAAACCAAACACCCCAATCGCAATTGTTGCTGGAATCCAAAACGCTAATGCCCCAGATTTCCTAACTTTTATCGTAGAAATTTGTCCAAATGCCAAAACTAGTAGAACGATAAAAATCAAGACTTCGCTACCCGCCCAATTCAACAATCCGGAGAGCTCCCTCACTGAGTAAAGAATCAAGCAAGCGAGGCTTAGGTGGGGGGTTACTACTCCTGTGTAGAACTTTGTGTCACCTTCAGAGTGAAACCCGCTTATGTTGAAAAGCACCAACCTTAGGATGCCAAAAGCCAAGACCAGGTAGCCTGCAACCAGCCCCAAGATTCCAGACAATAGAACCTGAATGATGAACACCGCTGCGAATAGAGAGTAATTTATGGAATCGATCATGGAATCAAGTTGACGCCCGAATTCCGAAGCAGTTCCGAGTTTTCTGGCTATAAATCCGTCGGCGGCATCCAGCAAGAAAGCCGCGCAGGCAAAGACCACTGCGAATCTAAAGTTGTTTTGAAGCATGAAGGCCAGAGCGCTCCAGGCAGCCCCCAAACTTAGGAAACTAGCGAGCCCAGCCCAGCCGACTGTTTGAGCTATTTTCTTATACCTTTTCATGGGTAATGCTTCCTGTAGTTCCATTAACAGTAATAACCTGGCCAGATGCGATTTGGGTGGTCGCGGAAGTTGCTGCTACTACCGCTGGGATTCCAATTTCTCTAGCAATGATTGCAGCATGAGATAGGGCATTTCCACGCTCAGCGACAATCGCTGCAGCTTGAGTGAAAAGAAGAGTCCAGCCCGGGTCAATGTAATTAACCACGAGCACTTTCCCTCGAACATCCAGGTTTGGGTCAAAATCTCGCACAACAATTGCTTCGCCCGTAACTACACCTGGCGCAACACCATTTCCATTTAGGCCACTCCCAGGCTCAAAACTCTCGTTGTTGCTCAAATTGAGCGACGCAATTTTTCCTGATCCTGACACGGCCAAACCGTGGCTAAGTTTTTCGTATTCTTTGAATTTCACTTTTCGAAGAGCGACTGACTCTTTTCCCGAAAGGACTGGCGAATGGGCATTGACTAATTCGTCGATTTCCTGATCGGTCAGCCAATAAATGTCTCGTCGTTCGTCAATTAGTCCCTCATCTTCAAATATCTGGCCCAATGCGTCGAAAGCCTTGCGGGATAGGTTGAATGTTTGGGCTCTGTTGAAACGGAATCTTTCACGCCAATCGATCGCTTGACGAGTGTTCTTAGCGACCCAACGAATTGCAAATCTACTTATTCGAGGAAAACCGACTGGCCATATTTCAGCACGTTTTTCTGAGTTGGGGAGCGAGCTGATTCCAGATTCCGAGGCTTTGAGGGCCAGAGTCAAAACCGTCGCTATTTCATCCGAAATTCGAGTGTTTTCAAGCTTCAGTTCGCCTGGTGTACGCGCCCCATACTGAGAAATATAAATAGCGGTGGCCTGCTTGACAGTAGGCCAATGTGCGGTGCCTTGCAGATCCATCGGATCCGTAACGCCCTCTAACGCTAAAGCCTGGGCTATGACTGCACCAAGCTTGGACAGCGCCTCGAGCGGACGAATAGAGGCTTTGTCGTTAAGCCCTTGAATCATGACCAGATAGTCGTTCGGATTGTCATTCTTTGCATAGAAACGCTGCATCAAACCGTTGAAAACCATAAGGCGAATGTCATTCAAGATTGTCGTGGACCAGTCATTCAGGATTTCTACGCGAGCCCTTTTACTTGCTTCCAAGATTGCCGAAGCATTGATAAAGCTGAAGTCGATTGAATCGTAAAAGGCAATCTTTTCGGCAATCATGGCACCGAATCGTTTGCTCGCCTTTTCCGAGCCCATCAAAAGTCTCATGAATCGAATCAAAACAATCGCCGATTTCAGATCGTATCGGGTGCGGTCAGCTTTTCCTCGCTTCTTGACAGGATTCAGCATTCCCTCGAAAAATTCTTGGTTAAAACTACCGGGTATGAGTTTTACAGCTTCGTACCAATTTGAAATTCGATAGTAAACCCGCCCGTTTAGGTACCCGAGCATGTTGTCGGCAATCGGTTTTTTATCCTCTATCTGTTCGTTTGTAGCGCCCAGTTTTTTGAAGAAAGCTAGATAAACCCCAGAGTAAAACTGACGAATTAGCGAATACGTAAGCGGGAGTGTGAGTCCTGGATAATTTTCCGAGATGTTTGTGCTGTCCCAGTCAAAGGTGTGTTCAAGTACACGTTGCGTGATCGGTCGGAACTGAAGAAATACAAGTTCTTGCTTGTCATATGCCCACTCAATGTCCAAAGGGGTTTCTAGGGCATTTTCAAGTACAAGTGCCTTCTCACAAAGCTCAAGTAACTGCCAAGTTAGGTTTGAGTCGCGGAGTTTTGTTCTATCAACTAAAAGTTCATGTGCATCTTCGCCTTCGACAACCGTGTTGCGCCATGACTTGCTGTAGGCAATTTGGATTTTTGCTGAACCGTTTTCTGTGAATAAAACTCCAGCTGCACTGCCAAAGAACATTTCTTGAATTACTACTGAACCAGCAATTTCGAATCGTGAAAATCCTCTTTCTTTGGCGTAATACAAAACCTTTGGAGCAACCAAACTTTCGAAGGATTTCATTGCGTAAGAAACTAAATTTTCAGCTGTGAAGTCGAGATTGAGGAAAGTTTCATACTGACCGGCGAAAGAATGGTCAGATCCGTCCTCTAAGGCAGCTGACGTTCTGTAACTTACCTTTTTCCACTCTCGCACTTTTATTTTTTCAAAGTGCTTTTGGCAGACTTCCTCGTTTATGCAGAGACCGGCCAGGAGGTTTGAAACAGTGGTTGAGGTTTTCTTCAGAGTCTGTTTGCCTGAAAGAAAGTCATCAATCACAGATTCAAGATTTTTCGAAACCGTTGGAAAATCTGAAATTATTTCAGAGAACGAAATGGCTTCGAAGTCTGGAACGTTCAAACCAAATTCATTTTTGAGTCTCAGCAGGTTTACAGCCTTTGCTCCGAGGTTTACGGCCATATTAGCGTCACCCCGCTCTGAACAATAAAGCCAATTGCGACCAATGCTCTGACTTTCTCGCTATTTGTGCGGGCGCTTAGCATCAGGATAGAGGTAATGGCCCCGATTATTAGGTGGACTGCATTTCTGGATAAAAGTTCTAACAAGATTGCCCCTAAAGCGCTGATCCCCAGCATTGCCCAGAAAGCTCCCGCTTTCCAAACGCTTAGGTAGGTGTCCATAACGATTCCCCCGTCGGGGTTTCGCCTAATTTCGTACTTGCGAACAATTTCCATCGCCGACATGAAGAGAACGAACGCAAAAGCTGCACCAAGAGTTCCGGAATTTATATCCGTATTCCAGATAGAGAAAACCCAGACAGGGTAGAGGATAAAAATTTGCTGGTGAATCAAAAAGTAGATATTGAAATGACGCTCTAGAAATGACTTTGCAAAAAATTCAAAGTGAGTTAGCAGCGAGTAGCCAAGAATGCTGAGGTGCCAAAGTATCGCGATCGGATTTCCAGTGGCATATCCAGACATGAACGCCACCACTAATTCCGCGGTTAGTGCAAAACTTCCTAGTGCTATTAGCTGGGGGGTAGTAATTGTTCCACGCTGGACTGGCCGATTTGGATAGTTGGCGTCGTCGTGTGATCGGTCCTTAAATTCATCGGTTACCCTCATCCGAAGCATGAAGAAGAAAAATGTTGTTGATACGCCTAACGTCGACCAAATTCTGTCGGGCAAGGGTTGATTCCTGGCGGCTATTCCAACCAACATCGCAGAGGTTGCCAACGCGTGAGTAGCAGTTATGCCAAGCGGAAAGCGCTCGGCGAGGTACTGCCTTAGATTGTTCATGATTCCCCCGTCACATGACTCTGTTGGAGATTATTTTATACCCGAGTGCGAACACTTCAAACGAACTCTGGCGGCTGGGCAAAATTTAGTAACTAAAATTAAAGCCAATATCCTCTGGATTCGGGCAGTAGTCGAAGCGATGTAGCTTTGGCGGGGGACCCAGTTGGAGTTCTCTAATGATTGACCGCAGTCGCCTTTCATCGCTTTATTCCGAAGAGCAGAAGCTTTTCCTTTCTCGCAACCCAAAATCTAAGGCTGCTTACGAGTCGGCCGACAATCTCTTTGGTCGCGTGCCAATGACCTGGATGAACAAGAAGGCTGGCGGATTTCCGATCTACTTCGACCGCGCTTCAGGTAACCGGATCTGGGACATCGATGGTCACGAATACATCGACTTTGCTCTTGGCGACACCGGAGCTATGGCAGGGCACTCACACCCTGAAGTTGTGGCAGCAATTAAGAACCGTGTGGATATTCTCGGAGGCATGACCACCATGCTTCCGACCGAAGATGCTCAGTGGGTTGCCAAGAACCTGACCGAGCGTTTTGGTATGGCTAAGTGGAGTTTCTCGCTAACCGCTACCGATGCCAACCGTTGGGCGATTCGTTTGGTTCGAGCAATAACTGGCAAGTCGAAGATTCTGTTCAATGCCTATTGCTACCACGGTTCGGTTGACGAAGCGCTAATCGTGGTTGGCCCAGACGGCGAAGGCATGAGCCGACCAGGGAACGTGGGTTCGCCGGTTGACGTTACCGAAACCTCCCGTGTTGCCGAGTTCAACGACCTTGAAGGCTTGGAACGTCAGCTCAAAAATGGCGATGTTGCAGCGGTTCTGATGGAGCCAGCGCTAACAAACATCGGCATCGTGCTGCCTGAGCCAGGTTACTTAGCCGGAGTTCGTCAGTTGACTCGCAAGTATGACGCACTGCTAATCATCGACGAGACTCACACGTTCTCAGCTGGTTGGGGCGGAATGACCATGCGCGACGCTCTTGAACCAGACATCTTTGTGATTGGCAAGGCAATCGCTGGAGGAATACCTACCGGCACCTACGGTTTGTCGGAAAGTTTTGCGGCTCGTGTTCTAGAGCGAACCGACCTTGACCTAGTAGACATGGGTGGAGTGGGCGGAACTCTTGCTGGCAACCCGCTGCAGGTTGCTGCTATGAAGGCAACCCTGGAGAAGGTTCTAACCAAGGAAAACTTCTCGGCCATGATCGAATTGGCAACCTACTTCACCAACGGAGTGAATGAACTGTTTGAAAAGTACGATCTTCCTTGGTCGATCAACCAGCTTGGAGCTCGCGCTGAGTATCGTTTTGCTAAGCCTTACCCGATTACCGGAACGGCTGCCTATGAGTCGGCGGATGCTGAACTAGAAGACTTCCTGCACCTTTACCTGGCAAACCGTGGAGTTCTGTTGACCCCGTTCCACAACATGGCGCTGATGTGTCCAACCACCACCCTGGCCGATGTTGATCGTCATCAGGAAGTTTTTGAGGAAGCTATTAGCTCGCTACTTAGCGTTTAGCAGGGTTAGGCACTCCACCGCGAAATCGTGGTCGTCTTTCGATGGTAATCCGGAAATCGTCAGGGTTGCCACCAGCTCATCCTTCACGAAAATGGGCACGCAGCCACCGTGCGAGGCGTAGTTCTTTTCGTCCAGGTTTTGTTCCACGACTATGTCGTGGCCGGCTTTTCGGGCTTTGTCGTGCTCCCAGCTTGCCAGTTTGGTGAGTAGCGTTAGGTTTCGCTTGCGTCTGGCCCAGTTGAGATTCTCATCGGTGGCTCCAGGGAGTTTTACCGTGAATAGGGAAGTGCTTTCTTTACGAATGTCGATGACTATTGGGTAGCCACGATCAACCGCCAAATCGTTGGCGATTACGCACAAGTTCCAAGCATCATCTTGGTCGAACTTTTCGAGTGTCGGCACCTTCACGGTCAAACCTAAGCCGGCTTTTGCTGTGTGATGCAGTGAATGCCGCCACCTCTAGCGAATAGTTCGCGAGCATCAACCAAAACGATTTCGCGACCAGGGTAGGCCGCTTCAAGAATTGACTTTGCCACTTCGTCGTTTTCGTCATCGAAGGCGCAAAGTATCACAGCCCCGTTCACGATGTAGTGGTTGATGTAGCTGTAATCGACCGGACCCTCATCGTCGGTCAAGACTTTTGGCGCAGGGACTGGGATTAGTTTGAAATTGGTTTCCTGCTCAAGGGTTCTGCGAACTTCCTGGGACACCTCGAAGTCTGGGTGTTCAGGGTTCTGCTGGTCGTGAAACAAAATCGTGTTCTCATCCGAGAAGCACGCAACAATATCGATGTGACCACGGGTACCAAATTCGTCATAGTCGCGGGTTAGTCCGCGCTTAATCCAAACCGCTTTGGTGGCGCCCAGCAACTTGTGAAATTCAGCTTCAACCTGCTCTTTGGTCCAATCGCTGTTTCGACCTTTTCCAAGCTGCACGGTTTCGGTGAGCAAAATCGCTCCCTGCCCGTTGACATGGATGCCGCCACCCTCGTTGATCATTGGTGAATCAACACGTCTAGTTACGAAAACATCCGCCATTGCTGAAGCGATTTTGTCGTCAAAATTCCAGGAAGCCCAACTCTGGGCGCCCCAACCATTGAAAACCCAATTCACCGCAACGAGTTCTCCATCGTCTTTCACGTACGTCGGGCCGATGTCACGCATCCATGCGTCATTCAAATCGATGGTCACGATGTCAATCGCATCGTTTAGGAAAGTTCTCGCAGTGTCGTAATCGTCGTGGCAAACCACCATCGTGACGGGCTCGAAATTGATAATGGCGTTGGCTACGTTAGCCCAGGTCTGGCGGGCGCGGTTTGCATCCTCTTCGGTTTCGCCAAGAGTGTAGCCGTTAGAAGGCCACGCCATAAGAGTACGTTCGTGGGTTTCCCACTCTGCGGGCATTCTCACGATTACTCCATGCTGTCGAGGATCTCGTTGATGAGCTCCTCGCTGGTGAGTGGGTTGACGATTGCGAAGCGTGCGTTCGGGCGTCCATGGTGAGAGCTAGGAACCACAAATGCAAGGTTTTCAGCAAGCAATTTCTTTGACCAAGCCTCGTATTGTTCCAAAGTCCATCCGGTCCGCTCGAAAACGACCACGGAAAGCTCAGGCTCTCGGACCAGTTCCAGGTAATCGCGCTGTCGAACCTGTCTCGCTGCGAAGTGAGCCAGTTCGATGTTCGTGTCAACGGCTTCGCGGTACGCGGTAACGCCATGTGTTGCAAGCGAGAACCAGAGGGGGAGACCTCGTGGTCGGCGAGTTAGGTTAATGGCGTAGTCGCTCGGGTTGTATTCGCCAGAGTTGGTGAGGGTCTCCAGGTACTCGCCATGCTGAGTGTGAGCCAAACGACCAATCTCAGGGTCGCGGTAGACCAGAGCGCAGGCATCAAACGGAGCAAATAGCCACTTGTGCGGGTCAACGATAAACGAATCAGCCAGTTCCAAGCCTTTGAAAAGTGGACGCGTGTAGTGAGAGAGGATTCCGGCCAAACCATAGGCCCCATCAACGTGGAACCAAACGCCTAATTCTTTGGCTACTTTCCCAACTTCGTCGAGGTGGTCGACGATTCCGAAGTTTGTGGTTCCGCCGGTGGCAACGATTGCGAAAAGTCCTTCGGTGTTTCCTTCAAGAGCTTTTCGAAGCTGAGCTTCGCCGAGCTTGCCGTGTTCATCAACTGGAACTTTGATGAGCTCGATGTCCATGACGGCTGCAGCAGTCTTGAGCGAGGAGTGTGCTTCCGCGCTGCAGGCTACCTTCCAGCGATTAGCTGTTTTACCGGATCGGCGTGCGTGGTCGCGAGCTGCAACCAAAGCGCTCAGGTTTCCCAGCGTTCCACCTTGAACGAAAACTCCTCCAGCGGTTTCTGGAAGACCTGCTTCCTTAGCCAACCAGGAAAGAACCTGGTTCTCGGCGTAAACCGCACCGGCTCCCTCCATCCAAGACCCGCCGTAGATAGCCGATGCCGAAACCACTAGGTCGAAAAGTTTCGACGCCTCGGTTGGGGCACAAGGGATGAATGAGAGGTAGCCGGGGTGATCAGTTGAAATGGTCGCGGGAGCAAGAACATTAGCAAAAAGATCCAGAGCTTTGGCGCCAAGGCCTTTGTCGGTAATGGTTTGACCCGCCGCCTCCCAAAGATGTTCAGGTGTTTCGGTGTTGTCTAGAGGGGGCGGTGAGTAATTCATTCGCTCGTTGGCGTATTCGAAAACTTTACGGCGCAGTTCCGTGGTGGCGTCATTGACCCGATGCATCCCTCCAGCCTAATTCTTTGTGGTCATTTGCTAATCGAATTTTGACTATTACAGTTGTTTTACCAATAGTTTTAGGGGGATAAAAATGAATTGTACTAAGTGTGGAGCGGCTCTTGCAGGTGCTGCCTTTTGTGCAGCGTGCGGCACTCCAGCCAACACAGTTGCGAGTAACCCAACGCCAGCCGCACCGACCGACTTCCAAGTTCCGCCGATGACTTACGGCGCACCGGCGGCTAAGACCAATGGGATGGCCATCGCAGCTCTGGTTACCTCGTTAGCCGGGTCATTCTGCGGAGTCGGTTTCTTGGGTCTGGTATTTGGCTTGATTGCTCTAAAACAGATTAAGAAATCTAACGGTGCTGAAACTGGCAAGGGAATGGCAATTGCAGGCGTGATCATTGGCGGGCTCACCGTGCTCGCAATCATCTATATTTTTGCGATGTTTTCGGCAGTCTCAATCGGTGGACCAGACGGGTTCTAGGTTTCGCAAGGAATTATGGAATTATCCATAGCTTTTTCTTCTTTGTAGTTTCATGAATCTAGATTCGATTGAACTAACCACGATTACCGGCGAGAAGAAGACCTTTGGCGCGCTCGCTGGCAAGGTCACTTTAGTTGTAAACGTGGCATCCAAGTGCGGGTTAACCCCACAATATGAGGCGCTTGAAGCCCTTTACGAGCGTTACAAGGACGAAGGGCTAGTAGTCCTCGGTTTACCTTCGAATACGTTCCTGCAGGAGTTAGGCAAAGTCGCCGAGATTCAAACATTCTGCTCCACAAACTTTGGTGTGAAGTTTCCGATGACTGAAAAGGTTTCGGTCAACGGCCCACGTCGTCATGCCCTTTATAAGGAACTAACTAAGGCCAAGGACGATTCCGGCATGGCTGGCCCGGTTATGTGGAATTTCGAAAAATTTCTAGTGCTACCTGATGGTTCGGTAAAGCGCTTCCGCCCAACGACTCTGCCGGATGATCCACGTATCACCGGGCTCATTGAGGTAAATCTCTAATAATTAGTGGCGGGCTAGACTCGAAACATGGGTGCTGGTAGAAATTTCCGCAGGATAACTTTTTCACTATTCCTGTTGGTCTTTGCCTTTACTTCGGTAATCACCGCACCGTTCGCCAGCTCGGCTGAGACCACCTATCAGGTGGTCGTTCACGTACCAGGTGTTGTTGGTGTGGTCCCTGCCGATGCTCGAGTTACGCTCACCGACGCTTCAAACTCTTCGAATCAAACTCAGTCTCGTCTCGTCGGTCAGGATGCCTATGGCTGGTTCGGAGTAGTAGACCTTCCAGCAGGCGCGACCAGGGTCAAGGTTTCTGCCACCCGATTGACTGCCTCTTCGATTTCAATTGACCCGATTTCGAAGCGAGAGATTTGGCTCAGTTCCAAGGGCGTGCCTTCGCTCTACGAATCGGTGGCTTCTCTGAAGCTCAAGGTTTCGCTAGTTACGAGGGGTTCGGCACTTAATAACCGATCGCTCAAGGTAACCATCGGCAAGAGCGTAAAAACTTACGAGTTCACGGCTTCCGGTTCCCGCAGATACGTGTCGATTCCAATTAGCTCAACTTCGACTTTGGTGAAGTTCACTGTTTTGAAAAGCGGCAAAGCCGGCAAGAGCTATGCCGTGAACCCGCGAAGTGCAGCCAAGGTCTGGGTTGGCGATTATTTCAGCGGTGTTCGAACCTCTGAATCTTGGGCCAACGACAAGGTCACAATTCACTATCACCGCGCCAATGGCGATTACAGCGGTTGGGGCGTGCACGCATGGTCGGGCGCTAATGGCGGAACCTCACTAACCGTTAGCTGGGCCAGCCCGATTCAGCCGGTTTCAGTAATCCCAGATGCTTGGGGTGTGAAGTATGAGATTCCGTTGATCGCAAACTCGCAGTCCATCCCGATCATTATTCACAACGGCAACGTAAAAGATCCGTCGACACTTGACCAGCAATTGAATTTGGCCGCCACCAAGGGTGAGGTCTGGTTTGAAGCGGGTTCGGTAAACGCCGACAACACTTTGCGTTACACGATTCCGGTATCAATGGAGTCGGTGCCAATCGTTGTTCCTCCGGTAGCAGTAACTGCTCCAACCTCTGCTCAGGCGTCCGCTTTGGCCTCGAGTTCATATCGCTCGGCGATGGCCGATGACAACATTTACTTTGTTCTGACCGACCGATACCAAAACGGGAATGCTGCTAATGACCGGATGGGTCTTACCGGTTCCAGAGACACCACGGCTTTTGATCCAACTTCTACTGCTTACTACCACGGCGGAGATTTGGCCGGACTTACCGACGGTTGCACCACCGGTGACGGGGTTAAGCGACTCAAGGACATGGGTTTCACTGCCGTTTGGATAACTCCGCCGTTCAAGCAGCGTTACGTGCAGTCGGGGAGTGCCGCGTATCACGGCTACTGGATCACGGACTTCACCGACATCGACCCACACCTCGGAACCAAGGCCGATTTCGGCACCTTTGTTGATTGCTTGCACTCACAGGGCATGAAGGTTGTCATGGACATCGTGGTTAATCACACCGGGGATGTGAACTACTACACCAACGGCAACTACAACTTCGGTGCCACTAGAACCGCGCAGGTTTCCCCTGGCGATGCCAATCTTCGAAAGCCAACCTTCCTAAACGATCTCAGCCATTACCACAACCGCGGAAACGTTGGCGATTGGAACAACAAGGAGCAATCACAGAACGGTGACTTCTTTGGCCTCGACGATGTTGCCACAGAGAAGCCAGCAGTAATTGAAGGTTTCGCTCAGGCATACGCGTCCTGGGTAAACGACTATGGAATCGACGGATTCCGAATCGACACCGCTAAACATGTTGACGATGCTTTCTTCGGAAAGTGGTGGCCACGAATTCAAGAGCTAACCGCGGGCACGAAGCCAGACCTATTCGCGTTCGGTGAGGTCTATGAATCTGGAACCGCAACTCTCACCGAGTACGTGCGTGATCGCGGCTTGCCGTCGACGCTTGATTTTGCTTTCCAAAACGCGGCCGTTCAGTTTGCATCAGGAAACAACATCACCGATATCACCAACGTTTTTGGCGCCGATGACTGGTACATCACGAGCAAAACCAATGCCTACAATCAGGCCACATTCCTCGGCAACCACGACATGGGTCGTTTCGGGAAATTGCTTCAGTGGGCTGGTTCTCCAAATGGCGATCTGTGGGGAGACGCACTGCTGGGTTACGACCTCATGTATCTCTCCCGAGGCATTCCAAATGTCTACTACGGCGATGAAATGGGGATTATTGGAACGGGCGGAGATCAAGCCGCTCGCCAGGATCTCTTTCCGACCAGCGTTACCAGCTGGAGAAGCGAAACCCGCATTGCCGCCGACCCAATCGGTACTGGAAGTTACCTAACCGGTCGCAACCATCCGATTCAGGAGAGAATTTCCTGGTTGAATGCACTTCGTGAGAATCACCCCACCTTAAAAACCGGCGCCCAGATTCAGCGCTACTCTGCGAATAACGTGGTCGCGTTTAGTCGTATCGATCTTGCCAACCGCAAGGAGTATTTGGTTGCACTCAATAACTCGCAGGTCACCAAGAGCGGTTTGCGCATAAAGACGTCCAGCCCGAATACGGTGTTCACGCAGGTTTGGGGTCAGAGTCAATCGGTAACTTCCGACGCTGAAGGTTATGTGACTATTTGGGTAGGCGACCGCCAAGCAGTGGTACTCCAAGCTCAGTCGGCATTGCCAGCCGCCGCTTCAGTTGGCGCGGTAACTCTCAGCATGACTAAAGACTCCGGTGTGGCACTTTGGAAGCCTAGAGCGACAATTGCTGGCTGGGATGACCCGTCGACCTGCACCTTTGTGGTTCAGGTGAATGGTGGATCCTGGCAGGTGCTTGGCGTCGATGACGCAGCCGATTGGAAGATGATTCTCTCCGGAGCCAAATATCCAAGCGGAGCAAAGCTCAACGTGGCAGCAATTGTGAAGTCAACCTCTGGGGCTATCGGAATCTCAAATGCGATTCAGATAACGAACTCACCTTAGGTGAGTTCGAACTGACCGCCCTCGATCTGTCCCTGCTTGCGGTAAAGATCTAGCTTGGTTCTGGTGTCCTGAATGTCTAGGTTTCGCATGGTTAGCTGGCCGATGCGGTCGGTTGGGCCAAAAGCGGCATCTTCGGTGCGTTCCATCGAAAGCTTTTCAGGGTGGTAGCTAAAGCCCTCACCGCGAGTGTCCATGATGGTGTAGTCGTCGCCGCGGCGAAGACGGAGTGTGACCGAGCCGTTCACGGCAGAGGCAACCCACTTTGTTAGTGACTCGCGAAGCATCAAAGTTTGAGGGTCAAGCCAGCGACCTTCGTAAAGAAGGCGACCCATACGACGACCCTCGGCGTGGTAGTTAGCGATGGTGTCCTCGTTGTGAATTGCGCTGAGCAAACGTTCGTAAGCAGCAAAAATCAGCGCCATGCCAGGAGCTTCGTAAATGCCGCGGCTCTTCGCCTCGATGATGCGGTTCTCGATCTGGTCGCTCATGCCAATACCGTGGCGTCCACCAATGGTGTTCGCTTCGAGCATCAGGTCAACGGCGTCTTTGAACTCCTTGCCGTTAATGGCAACCGGGCGTCCTTGGCGGAAAGTGATAGTCACGTCTTCGCTGTCGATCTTGACGTTTGAGTCCCAGAACTTCACGCCCATGATTGGTTCAACGATCTCGTAAGAAGTGCTCAGCTCTTCCAGCGACTTAGCTTCGTGAGTGGCACCGAGCATGTTGGCATCGGTTGAATAAGCCTTTTCGGTTGAAGCGCGGTAGGGAAGATCGCGCGCTTGTAGCCATTCGCTCATCTCGTGGCGTCCGCCAAGCTCGGAAACGAATTCGGCATCTAGCCAGGGCTTGTAAATGCGTAGGTTCGGGTTTGCCAACAATCCGTAACGGTAGAAACGCTCGATGTCGTTGCCCTTGTAGGTTGACCCATCGCCCCAGATTTCAACATTGTCGTCGCGCATTGCACGAACTAGAAGGGTTCCGGTAACTACTCGACCTAGTGGGGTGGTGTTGAAATAAGCCTTACCACCGGTGCGAATGTGAAAAGCTCCACAGGCAATGGCGGCCAGTCCCTCTTCAACCAAAGACTGACGACAATCCACCAGGCGACCCGCTTCAGCGCCATAGATCAGAGCGCGATCAGGGATCGACTCGATGTCGGTTTCGTCGTAC
>JBJOJC010000125.1:0-12377 GCA_046046825.1 Actinomycetota bacterium
CCCAATCCCATCACGCAGAACTAGAACTTCGCGCGAGCTGGTGCCCGACTAGCGATGATCTAGCGGGTCATCTTGAAGCATGGATAGATCTCATTTGTATGATGAGTGGTCTATCGCTTCATGGCGAAGAGGTTAGCCAACTTGGCCGACGAATCTAGTTCTGACGAATCAGTAGAACTTCCCCTGCGTTCGGAGTCGGTCTCGCCGGTTTACTACGTTGACAGCGAAGAAGAACTTCTGGGTGCTCTAGAAAACCTGAAATTGGGATCAGGCCCGCTCGCTATTGATGCGGAACGAGCCAGTGGCTTTCGCTACGGAAATAAGGCCTACCTAATCCAGGTTCATCGTGAGAACACTGATATTTTCTTGATCGACCCGATCGAAATCTCCCAAACGGCTTCTTGGGAGAGGTTCGCCGAATACTGCAGCAGCCTCACCTGGATTTTGCATGCGGCAACTCAAGACCTGGGCTGTTTGGCCGAAGTTGACCTAACACCAAAAGCACTAATTGACACCGAGTTGGGCTCTCGCATCCTAAATCTTCCAAGGGTTGGCCTGGGTGCGGCTTGCGAACAGCTTTTGGGTTTCAGACTAGCCAAAGAGCACTCAGCGGCCGACTGGTCGATAAGGCCCTTACCTAACGGTTGGTTGAACTACGCCGCTCTTGATGTCGACGTGTTACCTGAACTTGCGAGAGTCCTCTTGGAACAACTGGAAATCGCAGGAAAATCCGAGTGGGCTAGGCAAGACTTTGAGGCCCTTCTAAGCTTCCGACCAAAACCACAATCGCCAGATCGCTGGAGAAGCATGACGGGTCTGCACGAGGTGAAAGATGTTCAGAAGTTGGCTATCGCCCGAGAACTTTGGATTGCCAGAGATCGATTGGCTTCCGATAAAGACACCGCGCCGGGCCGTTTAGTGAATGACGCATCGATTGTCGCACTCGTAAAATCAGGTGTCACCAGTCGGTCTCAAATAGCGTCATTGTCATCTTTCAATGGTCGTGCATCACGTCCATTCCTGGATTTGTGGTGGGAAGCCTATTCGAAGGGCATGAGCACAAAGGACACGCCGCCGCTTAAAGTTCCTGTAACGGGAATACCAAACCACCGGAACTGGCCAAGCCGGCATCCAGAGGCCGATGCACGATTGCAGGCCCTCAAGCCAGTAATGGCGGAGTTGGCACTGGAACACGAGTTACCACTGGAAAATCTTCTTCAGCCTGATTTACTGAGGAGAGTAGCTTGGGAGCCGGCAGAAGACATAGCGACTCAGCTTCTGGAATTTGGTGCCAGAAAGTGGCAGGTTGAATTGGTAGCAGAGAAAATTAGTGCTGCTCTAGCGAATTTGTTGTCGTAGTTTCGTCTAATTTTTTGGCGTGCGGAACTTTTGCACCGAGTACCTGGGCGACCACATCATGAGCGATTTGTTTGGCGGTTAGACCAACTCGCTCCAAAATCTCATCTCGAGAAGCGTGCTCCAAGAACTCATCTGGCAACCCAATCTCGTTTAGAGCGGTATCAATCTGGGCGGTGCGCATGTCCTGACGGATGCGAGTACCGATTCCACCAACCTTTACACCATCCTCGATAGTTACCACTAGGCGGTGTTTGGCAGCCTCGTCAAGTACAGTCCTTGGAACTGGAACTACCCAACGTGGATCAATGACCGTGCAACCAATTCCCTGAGCTTTTAGAAGTTCTGCGGTTTCAAGTGCGGTGGTTGCCATTGAACCGATGGCAACAATTAGAACATCCTTGGCCGGAGACTCGTATAGGTAATCCACGCCATCCTGGGATCGCTTGGTGGCTTTGATAGTGGTCTCCGCAACGCCCTTTGGGAAACGAATGACTGTTGGCGCATCGTTCACCAAAACAGCCTCGTTAAGCTCTTCACGAAGGCGATCAGCATCACGAGGTGCGGCAATTCTGATGTTAGGAACCACTTGCAAAACGGCAAGGTCCCACATGCCGTGGTGACTTGCGCCATCAGGACCGGTCACACCCGCACGATCAAGTACAAAGGTCACGCCAGCCTTGTGAAGGGCAACATCCATAAGCACCTGGTCGAAGGCGCGGTTGATGAAAGTTGCATATACGGCCACAACTGGGTGAAGTCCTCCGAAAGCCATCCCAGCAGCCGAGGCCACCGCGTGTTGCTCTGCAATCCCAACATCGAAAACGCGCTCTGGGTATTTGGTAGCGAATGCGTCGAGACCAACTGGAATCGTCATTGCACCGCTTATGCCAACGACGTCGCTGCGCTTTTCAGCAATTGAAACGATTTCCTCGCGGAATACGTTGGTCCAAGATACTCCCCCGGAAATTTCGAGGGATTCTCCGGTGGTCGGGTCAATCTTGCCAACCGCGTGAAATTGGTCGTCTTCGTTGAGCATGGCAGGGTCATAACCCTTACCCTTCTGAGTGATGACGTGAACAATTACCGGGCTTGAATAGCGCTTGGCCTGCTTTAGGGCGTGCTCAAGAGCTTCAATGTCGTGACCATCGATTGGGCCAATGTACTTGATGTCTAGGTTTGGGAACATCGTTGCCGGAGCCATAGTTTCGAGTGCGCTCTTACCAGCACCACGAGCAGCGTTGAAAACCATGCGGCCGAGGCTTCCGAAGGCGTAGAAGAAGCGTTTGCTGAGGCGGTACATGCGCTTGTAACGTTGGTCGGTGCGAATGTTGGTTAGGTGCTTTGCAAGACCGCCAATGGTCGGGGCATACGAGCGACCATTGTCGTTTACAACGATTACTAATTTGCGATCGTTCTCGTGCGTGATGTTATTGAGAGCTTCCCAAGTCATACCACCGGTCAGGGCACCATCACCGAGCAGTGCAATTACGTGCCGATCATCTTGGCCAGAGATCTTGAATGCCTTGGCAATGCCATCGGCCCAGGAAAGCGAGCTTGATGCGTGCGAGCTCTCCACAACATCGTGCTCGGATTCGTCGCGCTGCGGGTAACCAGCGATTCCACCCTTGCGTCGAAGTGTGCTCAAATCGCGACGACCAGTGAGTATCTTGTGAACGTAAGACTGGTGACCGGTATCGAAAATAATTGGGTCTACCGGTGAGTTGAAGACTCTGTGAATGGCAACAGTGGTTTCCACAACGCCGAGATTCGGACCTAGGTGACCACCGGTTTTTGCAACCGACTGAACCAAGTGTTCGCGGATCTCTCCACAGAGTTGAACCACTTCGGCTGAGGTTAGACCATCAAGGTCTCTCGGACCTTCGATTCCCTCGAGGATACTCATAACGAAACAAACCCCAAAAACTTCAGGTTTATGCCACCAATGAACGAAGAACGTACTGAAGGATTCCGCCGTTACGGTAGTAGTCGGCTTCTCCAGGAGTATCGATGCGAACCACAGCGTCAAAGCTAATCTCAGCCTTACCCTCTGGCGAATGCTGCGAAGGCTGAGCGATAACCTTTACCGTCTTCGGAGTGACGCCCTCGTTTAGAGCAACAATTCCTTCGATCGAGTAAATTTCGGTTCCGTCGAGACCCAGGCTGGCGGCGGTTTCTCCAGCAGGATACTGCAGAGGAACAACTCCCATACCGATTAGGTTGCTTCGGTGAATGCGCTCAAAGCTCTCAGCGATAACCGCCTTCACACCGAGCAAACTGGTTCCCTTAGCAGCCCAGTCGCGGGATGAACCGGTTCCATACTCTTTTCCGCCTAGAACAACCAGCGGGGTTCCTTCGGCACGGTAGTTCTCCGATGCGTCGAAGATGAAACTCTGCGGAGCATCTCCTTGGGTGAAGTCGCGGGTGTAACCACCCTCAACGCCCTCGAGTAGCAAGTTCTTGAGTCGAATGTTTGCAAACGTTCCGCGAATCATGACTTCGTGGTTTCCTCGGCGTGATCCGTAGCTGTTGAAATCGGCGCGGGCTACACCAAGACCGGTCAGGTACTTTCCGGCTGGCGAATCAGCCTTGATCGAGCTTGCAGGGCTGATGTGGTCAGTGGTAACCGAATCTCCCAGTAGTGCAAGAACACGAGCATTTGCAATGTCCTTGACTGGGTCTGGAGTCATGGTCATGCCGTCGAAGTATGGAGCCTTCTGAACGTAGGTCGACTTTTCGTCCCAGGCGAAAGTTGCGCCGGTTGGGGTTGGAAGCCCCTTCCAACGGGCGTCGCCTTCAAAAACGCTTCCATACTGCTTCTTGAACATCGACGAGTTGATTGAAGTATCAATTGTCTTCTGAACTTCTTCAGCGGTTGGCCAGATGTCTTTTAGGAACACGTCGTTGCCGTCGTTGTCTTTACCTAGCGAGTCTGACTCGAAGTCGAAGTTCATGGTTCCAGCAAGAGCGTAAGCAATTACCAATGGTGGCGACGCGAGGTAGTTCATCTTCACATCGGGGCTGATACGACCCTCAAAGTTTCGGTTACCTGAAAGTACAGCGGTTACTGCTAGGTCGTTGGTTTGAATCGAAGACGAGATGTGCTCGTCTAGCGGACCCGAGTTACCGATACAGGTTGCGCAACCGTAACCAACCAGGTTGAAACCAAGAGCGTCTAGGTCGTCGGTTAGTCCAGCCTTCTCGTAGTAGTCGGTGACTACCTTGGATCCAGGCGCGAGAGAGGTCTTCACCCATGGCTTTGCCTTGAGGCCCTTAGCAACTGCGTTTCGGGCTACCAGACCAGCAGCCAACATGACCGAAGGGTTAGAAGTGTTGGTGCAGGAAGTGATCGATGCAATGGTCACGTAACCGTTGTCGATGGTGTAATCCTTCCCCTCAACCGCACTCGGCTTTGAAACCTGCTCGGTGTACGAAGGAAGCACCTCATTGAAGGCAGCCTTAGCCTTTGAAAGCTCGATACGGTCCTGCGGACGCTTTGGACCGGCAATCGAAGTCTTTACGGTACTGAGATCAAGCTCAAGGTACTCACTGTAAACAGGTTCGATGCTTGGGTCGTGCCACAGGCCCTGGGCCTTGGTGTAAGCCTCAACCAGAGCAACTTCTTCATCGGTGCGACCGGTGATTCGTAGGTAGTCGAGAGTAACTTCGTCGATTGGGAAAATCGCAACTGTAGAGCCAAACTCTGGGCTCATGTTTCCGATGGTTGCTCGGTTAGCCAGCGGCACCGAAGACACACCTTCACCATAGAACTCAACAAACTTGCCAACAACTCCGTGCTTACGAAGTTGCTCGGTGATGGTGAGCACCACGTCGGTTGCGGTAACGCCGGTAGGGATAGCGCCGGTCAACTTGAATCCAACGACTCGAGGAATCAGCATCGAAACAGGCTGACCAAGCATGGCGGCTTCGGCTTCGATTCCACCGACACCCCAGCCTAGAACACCAAGACCGTTAACCATGGTGGTGTGTGAGTCGGTACCGACACAGCTGTCTGGGTAAGCCTGAAGCTCACCATTGACCTCGCGGGCCATAACGGTTCGAGCTAGGTATTCGATGTTGACCTGGTGAACGATTCCGGTGCCAGGAGGAACTACCTTGAAGTTGTCGAACGCGGTTTGACCCCAGCGAAGAAACTGGTAGCGCTCGCCGTTGCGCTGGTATTCCAACTCAACGTTTCTTTCGAACGCCTCTGGGCTACCGGCAACGTCGATGATTACCGAGTGGTCGATAACCATTTCGGCAGGAGCAAGGGGATTAATGCGCTTTGGGTCGCCACCAAGGGCTGCCACTGCTTCACGCATCGTTGCTAGGTCGACGATGCAAGGAACACCGGTAAAGTCCTGCATGATTACGCGCGCAGGAGTGAACTGAATTTCGGTGTCTGGTTCAGCACTTGGGTCCCAGCTGGCTAGCGCCTTGATCTGGTCGGCGGTAACGTTTGCGCCATCTTCGGTTCGAAGTAGGTTCTCCAATAGAATCTTGAGGCTGTAAGGAAGCTTTGGTGCATTCAACGAATCAAGACGGAAATACTTGTATGACTTGTCTCCAACTGCAAGCGTTGCTGCTGCTCCGAAACTATTCACCTTTGACATGGAGACTCCCTTTAAACATTCTCAAACACATCCAAACTAGCACTATTTGGCCGTTTTGAAGGTCTCCTTGGCGCTCAACCAAGTGAACCAAATTACCAGCGCGTAAAGCGGTGTTCCCAGTGCTAACTTGGCGATACCAAGCGCAGGAACTTGATTGGCTAGGTAGAGCGGAAGTTGAACCGCAAGCCGAGTGGCAAACATGCCGATCCACATGATTGTGATCCAGTTATAGCGTCGAAATAGGGCTTTGTCCTTGCGCCAGACTTGCCCTTTGCCCGCCAAAATTCTCAATATCACGCCGAGCAGCGGGAAGCGAACTAAAACCGAAATGGACAAGACAATTAGATACGCAAAGTTGGTAATTAAACCGGGGACGAAGTAATCCGCTGCGTGGGTGTCTGATAGTCCGTCACGAAGCGGGAGATAAATCGAGATTGCTAAGCCCACTAGACCAGCAAATACCTGGGTCAGTGGCCGTTTACGAATCACTTGGATGACTGCGAAAACCAAGGCTACTGATGCCGCCGCAACAGCCGAAAGAACTACATCCAGCGTCAACCCGAAGAGCGTTACGTAGATCGTGCCGGGAATTAGAGACTCGAGAACCCCAATCGGTCCACCGAGAGTGGCAAGAATAGATTTGCCATTCTGAGTTGGGCTCTCCCCCGAATTGTCGATACCGAGCCGTTTGGCTGCGGCGTCTTTGGGATCTAACGAGGTCACTACAAACCGGACTTTGGTGGAACGAAGTTGCCGTCTGGCACCTTTAGCGGAAGTGGTTCTCGAGGTGGAAGTGGGGCGCTACCTCGATCGATAACTAGCGAACGGAAGATATCTTCCATGTTTTGAGCTGCGTTTTCATCAGTTAGTGCCGGTCCGGTGATGGCACCACGCAGAAACCAGCGCGGTCCGTCGAAGCCAATGAATCGTAATTCACGAGTTTCATTTGGTGTCACCAACGTTGCTTCCAGCTGCTTACCAAAACCGCCGACGGTTTCAGTAATTTTGCCGCCGGTGGTGGTTACCGTTTCGATTAGCTGAGAATAAATCTCATCCCAAAGTTCATCACTTTTGGCTGCCGCAAAGGCTGAGACTTGCAAAACTGAGCCCTGGTGTTCAAAACTTACGGCCACAACTTGACCGGTGTTCTCATCCACCTCGACTCGCACCGATACACCTTCAATGGTTGGCATGAGAATGCTTCCGAATGAAAGAAACCCGAGGGTTGAACCAACTTCAGAAACATCCTGTGGGCCGCGTGGGCTGGTCATGTCGGACATCGACTACTTCACTCCCGTAGAACCGAAGCCAGCTTCCCCTCGGTGAGAATCGGGTAAGTGTTCAACTTCGATGAATTCCGCTTTCGCGAACTGTTGAATAACTAGCTGTGCAATGCGGTCGAGCCTGGCAACTGGGAAGTCTTCGTCGGTGCTGTTGTATAACGTCACCATAAGCTCGCCGCGGTAGCCAGCATCGATAGTTCCAGGAGTGTTTAGCACGGTAATCCCGTGCTTAGCAGCCAAACCGGAACGAGGGTGAACCAGACCAACGTAGCCATCTGGCAGAGCTATGGAGACTCCGGTTTTGACCAAGACTCGGCCTCTAGCAGGCACCACGGTGGCTTCCGATGCACGTAGATCACAGCCGGCGTCGCCAGGCTGAGCGTAAGCAGGTTTGAGTTCAGGATCGGCAACGATAAGTACTGGTACTGATTCGGTCATGGTTAGAGCGTAGTCTAAATTGGTGATGATTTACCGTGAGCGAGTGCTACCAAGCGCCCCGAATTTACTGCTACCGATTTTGCTTTTCGTGAGCGTAATTGCCATCGTGTTGCCTATTAGCGAAGCTTGGGCGATTCCCGTCGCTGCGTTGCTGAGTGCGGCTTTTGTGGCTTTTTTGTTCGTCTCTTCTCCAGTTATCGAGATCAGTGAAACCGAACTAGTTTGCAAGGGAGCCCGAATTGAACGCAAGTTCTTGGGTGAAATCGAAATCATTCCGAAAAATGAGAACTTTGAACAGCTTGGCCAAAAGTTAGACGCCAGGGCATGGTTGGCAATTCAGCCGAGTGTCAAGGGATTGCTAAAAATTCAGATTGTGGATGAAACCGATCCAACACCGTACTGGCTTCTGACATCCCGAAACGTGGCACGTATCAACGAGATTTTAGAAAAGGCTTAGCCCGCGCACTCGAGGCAGAATGAGTCATCTTTCGAATTCTTCTTTTTGGCCATCTGTGAGTTGTGCTTCACAATGAAGCAGTTCATGCAGGTAAATTCATCGCTTTGCTGAGGGATAACTACAACCTCGGTTAGCTCATCTTGCTTATCAGGGTCAATGATCTCGCCAACGTGCTCGATTTCGTCTAGATCGGAGCTAACCGACGACTTTTCGGGCATGCGCTCTTTGAGAGCATCCAACGACTCCGCGTCATCATCGTTCTTGCGTGGAGCATCGTAATCGGTGGCCATTTGCCTGTCCTTCGTAAATCAGTTATTACTTAAGCGCGTTTAGTGTCCAACAAGTTATGACATTTCGCAAACGCAAAACACCCTAAGTACGAAAAAAAGTTCTTTATTCCACACACTCCAATACGGAGGAATCCTAGAAACAGGTGGCAAACTCTTCGCAGGAGGGTTTTATGCGCGAACTAAATCCAATCGGCCGTGACCAAGACCAGCTATTGCTGGTGGCTAGCGATGGCGAGCGGTTCAGTGTACTTATTGACGACACCCTGACCAAGACCTTAAAAGAACATCGATTGCCAGACACAAACGCGGTTCAACTTTCGCCACGTGAAATCCAAGATGCGATTCGTTCAGGTGCAACCGTTACCGAACTTGCTGAATCCAGCGGAGGCAGCGTTGATCTAATCGAAAGATTTGCTCACCCGGTACTAGAAGAACTTGCCCACATGGTCGACATGGCTAAGAGCATTCGAATCGAATTACCAGCCGACCGCTTCAACGACATTGAGAAGAAGCCGTTCGGTGAAGTTGTTGAAGGAAAGTTGGCTCAAACGGGAGCTGAATTCAAAAGTTGGTCTGCCAAACGTGGAGAAAACACCATTTGGGAGATTTCAGTTCACTTTGAACAGGGTGGAACTGCTGGCTTCGCCACCTGGACCTTTGACCCAAGACGTTACTTACTCACTCCAGAGACTGCTAACGCCGCTAGCCTTTCGACTCCTTCGTTGAATCTAGATTCTCCGCTCGGCGGTTCTCCTAGGGTCACTCCTTCTGAGGCTCCAAAGGTGGAAGCTTCAGTGGTAACCGCCGACAAGCTCGAAGCGTTCCGAAAACGTCGTGAGCTAGCTACCTCCGAAGTGGAAATTGTAGAAGTTGTCGAAATAAGCAACGAAGTCACCGAGATTGTCGTTGAAGAAGCAACTGCAATTTATGTTGAAGAAGAATTGGAACCGGAAGTTCCTGTGTTCGAAATAGTCGACGAGCCCGTTGTAGAAGAAGTTGAAGAACCAGCGACTGAAGACTTAGGCGAAGAGCCGCAAGAAGAACCGGTTGACGTACCGGTAAGTGAGCCTAAGCGAAGCCGACCTCCGATGCCGTCGTGGGATCAAATTGTTCGCGGAACGCAGTCAGACGACGGCGAAGCGTTCTAAAAGCAACCAAGCTTGATTAGCGGAATCCTAGTTTCTTGATCTGAGATTCCGCCGTGTTGACCAATCATTTTTAGATATTGGGGCTTGGCCACTCTTCGGTCGTATGCAACCGTATTGCCATTCCAAATAATCACAAGATCCGGGGCGACCTCCGACGTGGTTGGAGTCGTCCAGTCAGCCCAGCCAGAAATCTTCAGTTCGGAACTGTCGCATACGTAAGCCGAAGCCCCAAATTGATGCTTGAGGGCCAAGGTGAAGGCAACCAAGTCTGCGCCTTCGCTGAGGTAAACGAAATTGCAGCGCGGATCGCCAGCGGTGTGCAGGACTGAGTCGACATACCAATCGAACTCGTCGAGGAAAACGTGATTCTCCGATGGCACGTCAATCACGCCGTGGTCTGCCGTTACTAGAACGCCAAAATTGCTTGGAAGCTGCGAATTGAACTTAGAAAGTTCTCCGTCTACTTCTTCCAAAGCCTCTAGCCACTTTGTCGAGGAAACGCCGAATTTGTGCGCCAGCTGGTCTAGCTCGGGAACGTAGAGATAGGTGACTGAGTTTTGGCTTGGCACCCGAAGCGCCTTAGCAAATCGTTCAGAGATGGAATCCGCTACTACATAGTTCACATTTGGCATCGTGATTGCAGAAAATCCGCTGTCTTTATAAACCGAAGGGCCGATTACTCGTACCGCGACATTTTCAACAGCTTCCGAAAGAGATTTGACCTTTTTGAACCCTTTTGCCTCATCGACCGAACCCCAACCGGTAAGTAGATTCATTGGTTTCTGATTTGAGCGCTTGAAAACTGAATAGCCAATCATCCCGTGACTGCCCGAACGCTCCCCTGTTGCCAAACCAGTCAGGGATGTTGCCGTGGTGCTGGGAAATTCACACCTTAAGGAATCTAGCTTGCGTGAATTCAGAAACCTGGCGTAGGCCTTTGCGTCCTGCAGATTGTGCCAACCTAAACCATCGATGAGCACTACCACCGAGTGACTTGCCTTTGCTAGGCGTAGGCGGTTTTCAGTGTTCCCCCCTACTGCTGCAAGGGCACTGCCAAACACATGGGACAATCTCCCAACATCTTTTGGGGCTGGCGGTAGCATCAAAGGGTTCATCCCCTAGAGTTTGCCACAGGCACAAAGAAACCATGACGAATAACATCACCCCCTCAGAAAAGATTGTCGACATCGACCTGACTCTTGAAATGCAAGAGTCATTCTTGGAGTACTCGTACTCGGTGATTTATTCGCGTGCACTTCCAGACGCTAGAGACGGACTCAAGCCGGTGCACCGTCGAATCATCTACCAGATGGGTGAAATGGGTTTGCGCCCAGATCGAGGCCATGTGAAGTCGGCTCGTGTCACCGGTGAAGTTATGGGTAAGTTACACCCCCACGGCGACAGCGCAATCTACGACGCAATGGTGCGCATGGCTCAAGACTTCTCACTCCGGATGCCACTTATCGATGGTCACGGCAACTTCGGAAGCCTCGACGATGGTCCGGCAGCGGCTCGCTACACTGAAGCACGTCTTTCGCTCGCAGCAATGCTCATGAATGAAGACCTCGCAGAAGACGTCGTTGACTTCAAGCCAAACTACGATGCCCAACTTACCGAACCGGAAGTTCTTCCCGCCGCTTTCCCTAACCTTTTGGTCAATGGATCCGCTGGCATCGCAGTAGGTATGGCTACCAACATGGCACCACACAACCTACGCGAGACGATTGCTGCCGCGATTCACCTACTAAACAATGTAGACGCGACCAACCTAGAGCTGATGAAGTTTGTTCCAGGCCCTGATCTACCTACCGGTGGCATCATCGTTGGTCTCGATGGCATAAAGGACGCTTATGAAACCGGCCGCGGCAGTTTCAAAACCCGCGCAAAAGTTTCTGTTGAAAGCGTCAGCCCAAGAAAGCTTGGACTCGTAATAACCGAACTCCCGTATCTGGTTGGGCCTGAAAAGGTGATCGAGAAGATTAAAGAGGGCGTTAACAACAAGAAACTTCAGGGAATCGCTGCAGTGACCGACCTAACCGACCGCGCCAACGGTCTAAAGCTAGTAATCGAATTGAAAACCGGCTTTGACCCTGAAGTCGTTCTGGATCTCCTCTACCGCTTCACGCCAATGGAAGATTCATTCGGCATAAACAACGTGGCCTTGGTGGCCGGACGCCCACAGACTCTTGGACTTCGTGACCTGCTTGGTGTTTTCTTAGCTCACCGCATTCTGGTCACGCGACGTCGCAGCAATAACCGACTCGGAAAGAAAAAGGCGAGACTTCACCTGCTCGAAGGATTGCTCAAGGCAATTCTTGAGATAGATGAAGTTATTCGAATCATCCGAACCTCCGACGAGGTTGACGAAGCTCGCAGCGGGTTGATGACCAAGTTCGCGCTATCAGAGATTCAAGCCGAATACATCTTGGAATTGAAACTTCGTAGACTAACAAAGTTCAGCAAACTCGAACTCGAAAACGAGAGCAATAACCTCAAGCAAGAGATCGATTTCTTGGAGAAACTTCTCGCCAACGAAGCCCTGCTTCGCACCGTGGTCTCTGAAGAATTGCAAGCGGTAGCTGATAAGTACGGCGATGCGAGAAGAACCCAGCTGCTATCCGAAGCCGGAGAAGTAAAAGCAGTTAGCAACGCTAAGGCGGTAGCTTCTGGAGCTGAGCTTGCCGACACCGAGTGTTCCATCTTGCTCACCGCTAGCGGATTGCTAGGGCGCACCCCGAACTTCGTTCCTACCGATGCCGGCGCCAAACGTAAACGCCATGACGGCGTTGCTA
>JBJOJC010000126.1:0-4713 GCA_046046825.1 Actinomycetota bacterium
GCGCGGAGAACCTCGAAACTTCTTTCTGAAATCATCGACACCTCCTGTTAGCACTCAACCTATCTGAGTGCCAATATTACCCGCTTCGACGCTAAAGGCCTAGGAGCTTACGAAGCACGAAGTCGGCTAGTAACCGCCCTTTGAGAGTGAGAACTGCTCTCCCCGAAATAGCTGCAACTCCATCGATGAGTTCGGTGCCCACCAACTCAGAGACAGCCTTCTGATATGACGGGTTTAACTCGTGGATCACAGAAATATCCAAACCGCCCCTCAAACGCAGCTCCAACATTGCTCTTTCTTCCAACATCTCCTGAATACTAAGCTGCTCACCGTCTTGACTTGGAAGAATCCCTTGGCCCAATAACTTGGCATAAGTGGTTGGATGTTTCACATTCGACCAGCGTCTGCCGGCAACGTGACTGTGGGCACCCGGACCAAAGCCCCACCAATCCTGGCCAGCCCAATAGGCGATGTTGTGCGCAGATGCTGCGCTTTCGTTTTTAGACCAGTTACTTAGTTCGTACCAGTTGAACCCCGCCTTGGCGATCCTTTGGTCGAGCCACTCATACTTATCGGCCTGCAAATCTTCATCTGGTTCAGGCTTCTCCCCCGACCTAATTTGTCTTGCCAACTTGGTGGCCGGCTCAACGATGAGTGCATACGCCGAAATGTGTTCTGAGTTCATGGCAAGCGCGGCTTCCACCGAAGCTTGCCACTGCTCCATGGTTTCACCGGGTGCACCGTAAATAAGATCGACCGAGGTCTGGAATCCAAGTTCTTGCGCCAAAGCAACATTCTTAGCAACCAGGTCGGGGTTGTGGGTGCGCTCCAGCGTTGCTAAAACCTCAGGAACCGCCGATTGCATGCCAAACGAAATTCGGTTGAAGCCGCCCTCTAGAAGAGTTCTTAAGTAATCTTCATCCACAGTGTCTGGGTTCGCTTCGGTAGTCACCTCGGCGTTCTCGGGAATGCCAAATGAATCCCTTAGTAACCCAAGAGCATGAACTAGTTCCTCAGCAGGAAGCAGCGTCGGAGTTCCGCCTCCGAAGAATACGGTCTTGAGCTCCCGATCACCCACCGATGATTTGGCCAAAGCAATTTCGGTTTCTAGATGCGAAAGGAAAGATGACTGGGGGTAACCGTTTAGCTCAGTGGCTGTGTAGGTATTGAAATCGCAATAGCCGCAACGAACTCGGCAGAACGGAACATGAACATATCCGTGAAAGGTAGCCATTATCTGGCCTTCTTCTCGGCCTTCTTTTCGTCTCCAGACGAAAGCGCCGCAATGAAAGCCTCTTGAGGAACCTCAACTCGGCCAACCATCTTCATGCGCTTTTTACCCTCTTTTTGCTTCTCGAGAAGTTTGCGCTTACGAGAGATGTCGCCACCGTAACACTTAGCCAATACATCCTTACGCATGGCTCGAATCGACTCGCGCGCGATGATGCGTGCGCCCACAGCAGCCTGGATAGGAACCTCAAACTGCTGACGAGGAATTAGTTCGCGAAGTTTTCCGGTCATCATAACGCCGTAGGCATAGGCCTTATCTTTGTGAACAATCGCGCTAAACGCGTCGACTTGATCGCCCTGGAGCAAGATGTCAACCTTGACCAGATCTCCCTCGGCGTGGCCAATTTCTTCGTAATCGAGTGAACCGTAGCCCTGAGTTTTACTCTTGAGCTGATCAAAAAAGTCGAAAACAATTTCAGCCAGTGGCAAGGTGTAGCGCAGTTGTACGCGATCCTCACCGAGGTACTGCATGTCGATCATCACACCGCGACGACCCTGGCAAAGCTCCATGATCACACCAACGTAATCCTTTGGAGCCAAGATTGTAGCTCGGACCATCGGCTCAAGAACCTTCTTGACCTTGCCCGATGGGAACTCAGACGGATTAGTTACGGTAATTTCGGCGCCGGAGTCCATGGTTACCTCGTAAACCACAGAAGGTGCAGTGGCAATCAGGTCTAGGCCAAACTCGCGCTCAAGTCGTTCGGTGACGATTTCAAGGTGAAGTAGGCCAAGGAATCCACAGCGGAAACCGAATCCGAGAGCAACCGAGGTTTCTGGTTCGTAAACCAGTGCAGCATCTGAGAGCTTTAGCTTGTCGAGCGCTTCACGAAGGTTAGGGTAATCGGATCCGTCGATTGGGTAAATACCTGAGAACACCATAGGCAGTGGCTCTGAATAGCCCTTCAATGCCTCACTAGCAGGCTTTGCCACAGTGGTAACAGTGTCGCCGACCTTAGACTGGCGAACGTCTTTTACGCCGGTAATTAGATAGCCCACTTCACCGACGCCAAGACCCTTAGTTGCCTCTGGTTCAGGAGAAGAAACACCAATTTCCAAAGCCTCGTGAACCGCTCTGGTCGACATCATCTGAATTCGCTCGCGAGGAGCTAGGTGACCGTCGATCATTCGCACGTAGGTAACCACGCCTCGGTAAGAGTCGTAAACCGAGTCGAAAATCATGGCACGCGCTGGCGCATTTGGGTCGCCAACCGGGTGAGGAACGGTCTTTACAATCTTGTCGAGGAGCGCGTCTACGCCAACACCGGTCTTACCCGAAACCCGAAGGCAGTCTTCTGGGTTACCGCCGATAAGGTTTGCAAGCTCTTCTGCATATTTCTCAGGCTGAGCTGCAGGCAAGTCGATCTTGTTGAGAACTGGAATGATTTCGAGGTCGTTTTCCATGGCCAAGTAGAGGTTAGCCAAAGTTTGGGCTTCAATCCCCTGAGCCGCATCGACGAGCAGAACAGCACCTTCGCAGGCAGCCAGCGAACGTGAAACCTCATAGGTGAAGTCAACGTGCCCTGGGGTGTCAATCATGTTTAGTGCGTAGGTTTGGCCGTCGACTTCCCAAGGCATACGTACTGCCTGCGACTTAATGGTGATTCCACGCTCACGCTCGATATCCATTCGGTCGAGGTATTGAGCACGCATTGAGCGGTCGTCGACGATTCCGGTTAGCTGCAACATGCGGTCGGCCAGAGTCGACTTACCGTGGTCAATGTGAGCAATGATGCAGAAATTACGGATGAAATCCGGGTTGGTTTTTGCCGGCTCTAGCCTGTTCTTAGCGCGTGGCGACAAAATCTACCTCTTGGGACGAAACGAATAGTTGCAATGGCAACTAATACATTCTCGCACAAATGGTTGCCCCTGTCCCCTAACCCCTGATAGGCTTGATGTTTGTTACGGGTGAGTGTCTCCATCCGAAGCGAAATCCAAATCAAACTTTTTTGAAAGTGAAACATGGCAAACATTAAGTCGCAAATCAAGCGTATTGGCACCAACGCCAAGGCCGCAGAGCGTAACAAGGCAGTAAAGAGCGAAGTAAAGACCGCTATCCGCGCCGTTCGTGAAGCAGCAACCGCTGGAGACAAAGCAGCAGCAGAAACCGCACTTCGTGCAGCTGGTCGCAAGATCGACAAGGCTGTATCAAAGGGTGTTCTTCACAAGAACCAGGCAGCTAACCGCAAGTCGGCTATCGCCAAGAAGGTTTCTTCGCTCTAAACCAAGCGTTAGTAATCCCGTCAACTTTTTTGTTGGCGGGATTATTTATTTAATGAGGTTAGGCTTGCCGGCGAACCAGGCGGCTGCGGCTTGAATCAAGGTCAGGCCAATTAAGGTCAAAACGCTCAGCTGCCAGCCACCGGTAACGGTAGCTAACCAACCAAACAAGAATGTTCCCGCTGCAGAGATCAGGTAACCGATACCCTGCGACATGCTCGAAAGCATTGTAGTTAAACGTTGGTTGGCAGCTCTGGTTGAGATCAGACTTAGCGACAGAGGAAAACTGGAAGCCTGTCCGATTCCAATCACAATGGCTGCTGCGACCCACTGCTCTGCAAGAAGCAAAATCATGCCAGCGATTGTGACCATTGAAATCAAGACTCCAGCTAATGCCAATGACTTGAACCTAGCAAAGTTCACAGAGAGAATTAGCCCAACTGGAACACCCACAAAAGTCATCAGTGAGAGCAATGCACCAGCGTCGGAAGGGGTTAGTCCGCCATCGACAGCTAGCGTTGGCAGCCACGCTAATAAGGCATAGAAACCCAGCGACTGAATTCCAAATAGCCCCACTATCGACCAAGCTATCGGAGATCGAAGAACCAGCTTCGAGTCTTGACTGTGGTCGAGCGTTTCGCTCTCGCTAACAGATTGGTCTCCGCGGAGCAGCGAAAGTGAAAGCAAGGCGGCTACCAAAGTAGGCAGTGCCCACATCGCCAAAGACCACTGCCAGCCCAGCGCCGCAGTTGAAGGGAAACTGATTGCTGCCGAAAAAGATGCGCTAGCCGCAAGGATTGTTGTGTAGGCGCTGGTGAGCACAACTACGTGCTTTGGGAACCGACCTCGAACCACACTCGGCAAAAGTACGTTCGCAACCGCAATAGCCAATCCAGCAAGAGTGGTTCCTAGGAGAAGACCGTAGTAACCCAAAAATGGTCGAATCGCGATAGAAACGAATAACAGGCCTAGTAATGAAACTAGGGTCTTATTGACTCCAAGTCGTCGCACCAGGGCAGGCGATGCGAAGGCGCCGAATCCGAAGCACAGGACCGGTAGAGCTGCGAGAACGGCTGTTTGAGAATCGTTGACGCCGAGACCGGTTTGTATTTCTTGAATTATCGGGCCGATTTGAGCAACCGGAGGTCTGAGTACAAACGCGATCGCCAAGACGGTGAGCACGATTACCCAACCAGGTAA
>JBJOJC010000127.1:0-6133 GCA_046046825.1 Actinomycetota bacterium
CAATCGGCTGTTAACCGATAGGTTCTTGGTTCGAGTCCAAGCCGGGGAGCCAATCTTTCTGAAACCAGGAGGCCACGTGATTCAGTGGATCCAAGGTCACAAGTGGCTCTCCCCAATAATCCTGGCAACTTCCATATTTGTTGCGCTTGGCGTTCTTGATTACTTCATCCAGGGACCCTCATCCCTAATTCCTGGCGTGATCTTTGCGATTAGTCTCGCGGTTTCCGCAAAACTACCAAAGCTTGCTATCCCAATGATCGCCCTAGCCACGGTTGCAGAAATCTTTTTAGAACTCCGACCAGTTGCAATGGGTCTCAGCGCCTGTGCAACGCTTTTCATCGTTGCCGTTTTCGCAAATCAGTTACTTCGTCGCCTCGCGCTAATCGTCACACTCCTGTCTGGTGTAGCCATGAGTTGGTACGTAAGTTTCACTCTTCCAATCAGTACCGACGTATACGGATTGTTGCTTCTCAATGATTCAGGGCGATTCACAGCCGTGATCTTGAGCCTTTCCGTGGTGTTTTCCTTCAATACGCTTTTTTGGATTCTTGGACGACTTGGCGCGACTCAGTATTTCCACGTTGGTACTAGTCAAGACAAGGCTGTGGCCAGTCGAAAGCAAGCCGAGTTGGCTATTCAAATTGCCGAACAGAATGAACGACTTGATATTGCCCGTGACATTAACGAGTTGATTATTCAAAAGGTGACTGCTGTCATCAGCCTCGCCGAGGGTGGAAGCTATGCGGTCAAGGCCGATCCGAGTGCCGGCCTACGGTCACTCGAGCGAGTTGCGAACAGCGCGCGTGATGCCCACACCGAACTTCGACGACTCTATGACATGCTTCACCGCGAGCACTCGGTTAACGCTGCTCCACCGGGCCTTGATGATCTTCAGCCATTGATGGTTGCCTATCGTGAGTTCGGCTACAACGCGTCCTTGCGCCACGAGGGCCCGAGATTTGAAATCAACGAGGGTGCGGCGCTTACGATCTTCAAACTGGTTTTCGACGCCCTTGAGAACATCAAGCAGCACACACCCGTTGGCACAGATGTAACTGTCGACTTCTCGTGGGTAGAAGATGGCATGCAAGTTCTAGTAAAAGACAATGGAATTGAAGTGTCGAACCGCGGTTTAGTTGAGCTTCAGCTCGAAGACACAAGTTACACCGTAGAGGATGACTTGAAGGCGTTGGTTGAACCAATTACCGGACCTGGCTTTACCGCGATGCGCGAACGTGCGGCCATTTATGGCGGTTCGGTCGAAGTAACTAAGGTACCTGGCGTCGGCTTCACAGTGTCAGCGATTTTTCCACGACTTCGTGAATACGCTGCGATTGCTCCGCAGAGGCGCTAAATGGGGCTTGATCTCAGAATTGGCCTGATTGATGGCGACGAGGATATTCGATTTGGCCGTCGTCAAATCATTGATTCACAACACGATCTAAAGGTTGTACTTGAGGATGGTTCTCTTTCTTCGGCTCTAGAGCGCGTGCCAGAGGCCTTGATCGACGTTTTGGTAATCGATCACCGACTCCGAGGTGGAGATGGAATCTCGTTAGCTACACAACTCATCGGACGTTATCTAGCCGATGATTCGAAGATTCCCGCAATCATCATGACTGGCGCCTATTTCTCGGATGAGCTGCAACTGGCCTCCATGCGTGCCGGGGCTACCGATCTGGTAACTCAGGACTCGCGCCCGGAAGAACTCTTGAAGGCAATTCGTTCGACGGCATCCAAGGAAGATCAGCCGGATTACGTTGCGTTGAGGGAGTTCCTCGATCGTATGCAGCACACAAAGATTGCATCTCCGGAATTCCTCTTGAAGCTTGGCGATCTCACCGAGAAGGAGAAGTGGGTGCTAGATCTGTTTGCTGCCGGCGTCCCGCAAGACCAGGTGGCTGCCGAGTTGGATGCCCCAAAGTATCGAGTTCGACAAATTCTGCAAACAGCTCAGCGCAAGTGCGGCTTCGCAACACTCTCGCAGCTATTTTTAGCCCTGTATGAATCGGGGCTCTTACGTGTCTAAATTCAGTCCATTAGTGACAATGTCGCTCGGTGTCGGGCTCGCGACGGGTCTATACGGAATCTCATTTGGAGCTCTTTCGACAGCCGCTGGCCTAGACGTTTGGCAAACGCAGGTGCTCAGTCTCCTGATGTTTAGTGGCGGTTCACAGTTTGCATTCATTGGCGTAATTGCCGCTGGAGGCCCAGCCGCGGTCGGAGCGGCAGTAATCTCTGCCTGGTTACTCGGAGTGCGAAACGGTTTTTACGCCATCCGAATGAATCCAATTCTCGAGGCGCTCGGTCTTAGACGATTGGTTGCTGCCCAACTGACCATCGATGAATCCACGGCTGTTGCGACGGCGCAGGACGTCAAACCAAGTCAAGCCAAGGGTTTTTGGCTGACTGGTGCAGCTGTCTTTGTGTTTTGGAATTCGATGACACTTATTGGCGCAATTTTAGGAAATGCCCTTGGTGACCCAGAGTCTTGGGGTCTAGACGCAGCCGCGGCTGCTGCGTTCCTCGGCTTGCTATGGCCAAGGTTAAAAGAGCGTCAGGCGCTTGCGGTGGGTGCACTTGCTTTTTTGGTCGCTGTCCTGACGACTCCAAGTCTCCCTGCTGGCCTGCCGGTAATACTTGCCGGAGTCGTGGCCATCGCAGTAGGTGGATTCAATATCTTTGAACCAAGAACCAAGGGGGAGTAGATGAACGTTTGGATTGGCATCCTGCTTGGCTCACTCGCGGTTTATTCGTGGAAATTGTTTGGTTACCTGGTTCCCCACACCGTTTTAGATCACCCCAAGGTAGGCAAAATTGCGAGTCTTTTGACGGTGGCGCTTTTGTCTGCGCTAACTGGGGTACAGATGCTTACATCCGGGTCAGAGATTAGTTTTGATGCCCGAATACCGGCACTGGCGATTGCTGCTGTACTACTGCGCTTCAAGGCGCCATTTATCGTGATGGTTGGAGCAGCCGCGGCCGTTGCCGCCTTGATTCGATTGCTTTCCTAGCCTTCTAAGTTGTCTTTGCCAGGGAGCCAGGATAAGCCGGGCTTTCCCCATCCATTGTCTTCGATGATGTCGGTAGCGATTTCATGCCATGGCTCGGCTAATCGGTCAACATATAGCGTTCCATCCAGGTGGTCGAACTCATGTTGGAAAATCCTGGCAAACCATCCATCGGCTTCGAAAGCTACCGGTTTCTGATCTAGGTCCACGCCAGAGATCCGAACGTTTTCAGCACGTTTTAGCGGGAACCGTTCTCCGGGAACCGAAAGGCAACCTTCAATTTCAGTGTCTTCATCGGCAGGTTCATCGACTATCGGGCCGCGCTCCAGCGTTGGATTGATGATTACGCCTCGACGCTCGTTGCCGTCATCATCCGCATAGTCATAGGTGAATACTCGGAGACCGACTCCAATTTGTGGTGCTGCGAGACCCACTCCGGGAGCTTTATCCATAGTCTCGAACATGTCACTAACCAATGTGCGCAATTCATCGTCGAAACTGGTTACTTCTGAAGCTCGTTGGTGAAGAACCGGTTCACCGGTAATGCAAATTGGTCTAATAGTCATAAAGCAAATTTACCGGTTTCCCTTCGGGTCAAGCGGTCGTTTAGGGATTAGAGTCGAGGAGTAGTTTTAGTTTGGAGGGACATGGGTCCGTCAGAGGGCTTTCGCTCTATTGCAATCCTGCTGGCCATCGCGGCAGCGGTGGCTTTGGCCTACGGCGCTCATTTTCAAAATGCCGCAGTAGTCGCTGATAGCGCACAAAAAGTGAAGAGCCACGGCTCTCTAAGTCTTAAGCAGCTACTCTCAGTCGTTGCTCGCCCAAAGTGGCTTTCAGGCACCGCATTTATGGCCGGTGGAATCATTCTTCAGCTGGCCGCCCTATCGCTCGCACCGCTAATTGTGGTCCAGCCCGTCGGAGCCGTTGCGCTAGTCATAACTTCTTTATTGAATGCACACACGACCAAGACTCGAATCAGTCGGCCGACAATCATCGCTGTTGCATTATGCACTCTAGGTATTGCAGCGTTTGTTGCCATGGCTTCCGGAGTGGCTCACGAAGCAGTCATCAACGATGATCGACTTCGCGAGGTTCTGGGCGTCTTGTTGACCATTCTGGTTGTGTTTGGCGCGCTCTTTTTCACCATTGGAAAGCGGGCTAAGGCGCTAACTTATGTTGCAGGCGCAGGAGTACTCTACGGTTTTGTTGCGACGCTGGCCAAGGTGGTAATCCAGCGCATTTACCAACAGCAGTTTGAATTATTGACCATTCTCTGCCTGGTCGCCCTAATTGGGGCAGTTGCGCTTGGTGGTTGGTTTGTTCAGAACGCCTATTCGTCCGGACCGCCAGACTTGGTGATTGCGGGGCTTACGGTGATCGACCCGCTGGTAGCTGTGAGCATCGGAATCGTAATTCTGGGCGAAGCTAAATCAGCCAATCTACTAACCATCCTCGGTTGGTTGCTATCGGCCATCGTCGCGGTGATCGGGGTTTACTTGCTGTCCAAAGTTCACCCTGAACTGGCCACTAAGGCGCTTAAGCGCAAACACCTCGTTTAGCCTCGACTAGACCGCAATTCGCGGTAAAATCGAGACGTAAACCGCGAAACATTATTGAAAGATTTGGCGTGACCGAAGCTTCTGCGACTCCCCAAAAGAACAGCCCCTTAACGGTTGTTATTGGTTGCGACACGTTTCCGCCAGACATCAATGGCGCATCGCGATTCGCCGAACGTCTCGCTGGTGGTCTTGCTCGTCACGGTAACGATGTTCACGTAATCGCTCCAGCATTCGATAAGAACCACGGTTCGTTCACTGAAATCATTGACGGATCTCCCATGACAGTGCATCGAATCAAAAGCTACAAGCTGCCGCAGCACAAAACTCTTCGATGGATTTGGCCATTTAACCTTGAGTCCAAAACTGCCAAGATCCTTAGCCAAGTCAAGCCAGATGCCGTCCACATTCAATCGCACTTGATTATGGGTCGTGCGTTGGTGAACAGTGCAAAGCGCCAAGGAATTCGGGTTTTGGCTACGAATCACATCATGCCTGAGAACCTAATCAAGTACTCCGTGATTATCCCTGGCTTCTTAGAGAAAACCGCCATGAAATTGGCTTGGGCTGATGCCGGTCGAATCCTTAAGAAAGTGGATTTCGTTACGACTCCAACTCGTCGCGCAGCTGAACTCCTGGAGGCAGCTGCTGGGGTCAAGGATGTTTTGGCGATCAGCTGCGGCATCGACGCCTCAAAGTTTGCCAACACCACGCCCACCTCAAATGCCGAACCCCGAGTGCTTTTCTTAGGTCGACTCGACTTTGAGAAGCACATTCACAACCTTCTGAAGGCAGTTGCAATGCTGCCTAAGTCGCTAAATACGCAAGTTGAAATCGTTGGCGATGGTGGCGAACGAGAGTATTTGCAGAATTTGGCTGTCGAACTTGGGATCGCTAAGAACGTTAAGTTCTTGGGTCACGTTACCGAGAAAGAGTTGCCACTCGCTTACGAGCGTGCGACGGTGTTTGCGATGCCTTCAATCGCTGAACTTCAGAGCATTGCAACCATGGAGGCAATGGCATCAGGACGTCCAGTGGTAGCAGCTGACGCAATGGCGTTGCCTCACCTGGTTCACGATGGCGACAACGGATACCTTTTCCAGCCAGATGACGTGGTGGAGTTCAGTGACAAACTTAAGCGAGTGCTCACAGCAACTCCTGAGGAGCTGGAACGACTCTCGGAGAACTCACTTCACCTGATTCAAGCCCATGACATTGAGCGTACGATCACCATCTTTGAGGGACTCTATCGCGGCGAGGATTTGGGTTCAGCGACCTCGGACGACAACAGCGAGGATTACAGCAGACCTATCGGTTTGCTTAGCCCAGCGCTTCACAATCGTGTGATTGCACTTCGTGAGCGCGCGCAGGCCCTTCGAGAGAGCGCTCAAGAGTTCCGCGACCGCGTCGAAGAACGTGTCGAGGATGCTCGTGATGAAGTTCGCGAGACGCTAAATGAACTCAGGGATGAAGCCCTAGAACGCACGAAGGCTGTCAATACTCGAGTGAAGAAGACAGCAAAGCGAACTGCCAAGAAGGCGAAGAGTGCGGTTTCTCGCGCTTCGG
>JBJOJC010000128.1:0-5373 GCA_046046825.1 Actinomycetota bacterium
CCTACAAGGTAAAAGGTATGAGTGTGGCAGCTGGGTCGCCAGCGTTCGAGCACTTGGTGGCAACCTCCGACGCATTCTCAATCAAAGTTTTGCGAGAAGCAGGCTGTGTGCTCATTGGCCTAACCAACATGCCACCGATGGCCAATGGCGGAATGCAGCGCGGGCTCTATGGCCGCGCCGAGTCTCCATACAACGAAAACTTTTTAACCTCGGCCTTCGCCTCGGGTTCATCAAACGGATCGGGCACTGCAACCGCTGCCAGCTTCGCTGCCTTCGGCCTTGGCGAAGAAACTTGGTCGAGCGGCCGAGCCCCGGCAGCTAGCAACGCACTCTGCGCTTACACCCCATCACGCGGCATGATCTCCACCCGAGGTAACTGGCCGCTGGTTCCAACTATGGACGTTGTGGTTCCTCACACCAGAACCATGGCCGACCTTTGTGAACTGCTCGATCTTTTGGTTGTGGATGATCCAGAAACCGATGGTGACTTCTGGCGCATGCAGTCTTGGGTTGAATTACCGAAAACCGATGCCGTGCATTTGGAAAGCTTTGTTTCAATTCACCAAAAAGCATTAGACGCGTCGAGCTCAGATAAACCTTTGGCAGGTGTGAAACTAGCCGCTCCGAAAATGTTCCTCGGTCTAGATTCCGAACAGGGCACTGGCACTGGAATGGGTTCGGTCACTGGTCAGAGAATCGAACCGCGCCCGTCGATGTTGAATCTCTGGGAATCATTTGTTTCAGAGCTAGAAGCCGCTGGAGCTGAAGTTGTGCTCACCGACTTCCCAGTTGTTAGCAATTACGAAGCCGACCGCGCCGGAGCGCCAAACGTTTTCAACCGTGGAATCGTGCCAGAAGAATTCTTCGATGCCGAAATTTGGGACCTATCTATCTGGTCCTGGGATTACTTCCTGAAACTCAACGGACAGCCAAACCTAGATTCGATTACCAAGGTTGATGGTCCAAAAATTTTTCCTGCGCCTCACGGCGCATTGAAAGACCGCTACGCGGAATTCGACTTCGACCCAGCTGACTATGTAACGCGCGCTAAGGAGGTTGGCGTTATTGATCCGTTCAATGGGTCAAAATCTGAAATTTTCGCGAAGGGCCTTGCGGCCCTGGAGGAAACCCGAAAGCTTGACCTCGACGACTGGCTAAAGGAGAACGGCTTTGCCGCCGCCATCTTCCCAACGCTCACCGATGTTGGCCCAGCCGACTCCGATGTGAATGAAGCTTCGGCAGATCTCACCTGGCGTAACGGAGTTTGGGTGGCAACTGGCAACCTAGCCATTCGCCACCTTGGCATCCCAACCGTGACTATCCCGATGGGAACTGCTGAAGATATTGGAATGCCGTTCGGCCTCACCATCGCCGGCGCTGCTTACAGCGATGCCGAGTTGATTCGCCTGGGTAGCCTGTTCGAGGCGATCGCGCCAAGGCGAACCGAACCGACAAGAACTCCAGAACTTTAGAATCGAATTATGGCAACCATCGAAGTTCACAACAGAGGGATCAGCGTAAAGCTGACGTTGGCCGAGAAAATTTGGTCGATTTCTGGTGATTTTGAGATTCCGGTCACTTCGATTCGTGGCGCGGAAGTCGTCGATGGTAAGGCACTGAACATTTTTAAAGGTATTTCCTGGGCAATGCGCGTTGGCACTGCCCTTCCAGGTGTTTATTACGCCGGACGATTCTTTCGCAAAGGCGGGGCTGATTTCCTTGCTGTTAGGGCCGGGAAACCAGCAATTCAGTTGAATTTGAGCGGAAAGCCTTACCTTCGAGTCATTTTGACCGTTGATTCGCCAGAGAAGGTTGCAGAAGAGATTAATAGCGCCTTAGCTGCCTGCTAAGTATTTAAAAACTTCATCTTGTGATTTGTTTGCGAATCGTTATAGAGTAGTACTTTGCTCCCTATCACCCGTTGCGCATATTTTGGCGCGGCCGTGACGCATATTTTGGCGACACTCAAGGTAATGGGTTGCGATCTCCCAACCGGCACATCTAACGAAACTCCCTTGGAGGGATTCACTTGGCTGCGAAGAACGCAAAAAACACCAACACCCGTGATGCAAAACGTCCATCATTCGCCAGAACTACGGAACCTATTGAAGTTCCTGACCTGCTCAAGCTACAGCGCGAGAGCTTCGACTGGCTGGTAGGCAACGACTCATGGCGTGCACTCAACCCAGACGCTAAAAACGGTCTAACCGAAATCTTCGAAGAGCTATCGCCAATCGAAGACAACAACAACTCTGACCAGGCCAAGATGGGCCTAGCTTTTAGCGCACCAGAACTTTATGACCCAGCCCACTCGCCAGACGAGTGCAAGATGAAGGGTAAGAGCTACACCAAGCCTCTCTACATCAAGGCTGAGTTCACCAACTACATCACCGGTGAAATCAAGAGCCAGACCGTGTTCATGGGTGACTTCCCAGTCATGACCGAAGACGGCACCTTCGTGATCAACGGCACCGAGCGTGTTGTTGTTTCACAGTTGGTTCGCTCACCTGGTGTTTACTTCTCGGTGTCGACCAACACCACCGGAAACCTTGACGTTCGTAACAACAAGGGACAAATCATTCCAAGCCGTGGTTCGTACCTTGAGTTCCTAACCGAATGGGTTCGCGAAGACCGCAAGCCGATGTCGCGTTTCGGTAAGCCAATCCTTCAGGTGCAGGTAGACCGCAAGACCAAGGTTTCAGCAACCATCTTCCTAAAGGCCCTAGGTCTTTCGAAGGAACAGATTGAAGCCGAGTTCAAAGACGTTGAAGGCGCAATCGTTGAAAAGGGTTGGAACTACGACGTCGACCTAATCGCCAACACCTTGGCATACGACGAGTCGAAGGCTTTCGCTAACCCAATCGTTTCGAAGGAAGATGCACTTCGCGAGCTATACCGCAAGGTTCGTGGCGAAGCTGCCGGTCCAGAAACTGCTGAAGCATGGTTGCGTTCAACCTACTTCGAGACCAAGCGCTATAACCTAGCCAAGGTTGGTCGTCACAAGGTAAACCGCAAGCTTGGTCTTTCGGTCGAAGGCACCACCACCACCCTTTCGGTAGAAGACATCGTTGGTACCTTGAAGTACCTTCTTTACTTCGACATGTCGCTAGCCAACGGCTCGCAGGGTGCAGAAACCTTCACCGTTCCAATGGGCGGCAAGAAGGTCGTTCTAGACGTGAACTCTGATGACATCGATGACTTCTCAAACCGTCGCATCCGCTCGGTTGGTGAACTAATCCAGAACCAGGTTCGTATCGGTCTAAGCCGTATGGAGCGTGTAGTTCGTGAGCGTATGTCAACTCAGGACATCGAAGCGATCACCCCACAGACTCTGATCAACCTACGTCCAGTGGTTTCTGCAATCAAGGAGTTCTTCGGGGCTTCGCAGTTGTCACAGTTCATGGACCAGAACAACCCGCTTGCAGGCCTGGCCCACAAGCGTCGTCTTTCTGCCCTAGGCCCTGGTGGTATCGCTCGTGAGCGCGCCCAGATGGAAGTACGTGACGTGCACCCATCTCACTACGGTCGTATGTGTCCAGTAGAAACTCCTGAAGGTCCGAACATTGGTCTAATCGGTTCGCTAACCGCTTACGCCCGAATCAACACCTTCGGTTTCATCGAAACCCCTTACAACAAGGTTGTAAACGGCAAGGTCACCGGCAAGATCGAATACCTAGACGCAGCTGCTGAAGCTGGCAAGGTTATCGGTGTTGCTGAGGCTCCACTAAACGCCGACAAGACCTTCGCTGCTAAGAAGGTTGTTGCTCGTTGGCGCGGAGAGGTTCTGGAAGCAGACTCAGAGACCGTTGACTACATCGACGTTTCACCTCGACAGCTAGCTTCGGTTTCGACCTCGCTAATTCCATTCCTTGAGCACGACGACTCGTCTCGTGCGCTAATGGGTGCGAACATGCAGCGTCAGGCTGTGCCACTAGTGCGCAGCGAAGCTCCCTACGTTGGTACCGGCATGGAGCGCGTTGCCGCGTTCGACTCTGGCACCATCGTGATCAACGTCAACGCAGGTGTTGTTGAAGACGTAAACGCAGAATCCATCACCGTAATGGGTGACAACGGCGAGCACGAGACCTACGAACTTCGTAAGTTCGAGCGCTCAAACCAGGGAACCGCAATCAACCAGCGCGTAATCGTCAACGTGGGCGACCGTGTTGAGGCTGGTCAGGTTCTAGCCGATGGTCCTGCCACCGAAAACGGTGAACTAGCTCTCGGTAAGAACCTTCTTGTAGCGTTCATGCCTTGGGAAGGTCACAACTTCGAAGACGCCATCATCCTTAGCCAGAACTTGGTCAAGGACGACACTCTTTCCTCGATCCACATCGAAGAGTACGAAGTTGAAGCACGAAGCATCAAGCTTGGTGACGAAGAGATCACTCGCGACCTACCAAACATCAGCCAGGAAACCCTAGCTCACCTCGACGAGCGTGGAATCATCCGCGTTGGTGCCGAGGTTCGTTCGGGCGACATCTTGGTCGGTAAGGTAACCCCTAAGGGTGAGACCGAGCTTTCTGCTGAAGAGCGTTTGCTCCGCGCAATCTTTGCCGACAAGGGTCGCGAAGTTCGCGAGTCTTCACTCAAGGTTCCTCACGGTGAGAGCGGCACCATCATCGGTGTGAAGGTTTTCACCACCGAAGAGTATGCAGCTGCCCACACCAGCGAGCAGGATCTAGTAATCGTTTCGAAGGATGACCTAGGTGCCGGTGTAATGACCCGCGTCGTAGTTCAGATCGCTCAGAAGCGTAAGATCACCGAAGGTGACAAGCTAGCTGGTCGTCACGGTAACAAGGGTGTTATTTCTAAGATCCTCCCGGTCGAAGACATGCCATTCCTTGAAGACGGAACCCCAGTAGACGTAGTTCTAAACCCACTAGGTATTCCTGGTCGTATGAACTTCGGTCAGATTCTGGAGACCCACCTAGGTTGGATCGCCAGCCGTGGTTGGAACGTTGAAGGACTATCGAAGGCTTTCGCCGACAACCTAAAGCGTCTGCCTGAAGGCATGAAGCAGGGTGCCGCCGGAACCAAGGTTGCTACCCCAATCTTCGATGGCGCCGACAAGGACGAAATCGTAAGCCTTCTAGCTTCGACCACCAAGAATGCTTGGGAAACCGAAAACAAGAAGAAGCTGGTTGACGAAACCGGTAAGGCTACCTTGTTTGACGGCCGTTCGGGTGAACCGTTCCCTGCACCAATCTCGGTTGGTTACATGTACATCCTCAAGCTGCACCACCTAGTTGACGACAAGATCCACGCTCGTTCAACCGGTCCTTACAGCATGATTACCCAGCAGCCACTTGGTGGTAAGGCGCAGTTCGGTGGACAGCGCTTTGGTGAGATGGAAGTTTGGGCCCTACAGGC
>JBJOJC010000129.1:0-36981 GCA_046046825.1 Actinomycetota bacterium
AGGCAAAACCTGCCGAACGCGCGAATGTCGCCGACCGCATTCTGAATTCCAATCAGTCCCTGAAACTTCTTCAGAAGGATGCTTCAAGACTTTTTTCTGAGCTAAAGCTACTGGCGCAGGCTAAGAATTCGATCGTGTAACCATGCAACCGCAGCGTCAAGTCTTTCCCTTTGAAGTCATCAGTGAATACGTTCCATCCGGTGATCAGCCAACTGCAATCGCCGAGTTAGTAGCACGCATCAATGCAGGCGAAAAAGACATTGTTCTCCTTGGTGCAACTGGCACGGGTAAATCGGCTACTACCGCTTGGTTGATTGAGAAGTTGCAGAGACCCACCCTGGTGCTCGCTCACAATAAGACCTTGGCCGCCCAATTGGTCAACGAATTTAGAGAGCTTCTGCCAAATAATTCGATTGAATATTTCGTAAGTTATTACGATTACTACCAACCAGAAGCGTACGTTCCACAAACCGATACTTTCATTGAAAAGGATTCCTCGATCAATGACGAGGTTGAGCGACTTAGATACAAAGCGACAATGAGCCTATTGTCTCGTCGAGACGTTGTGGTGGTGTCAACGGTTTCATGCATTTACGGGCTTGGAGCTCCGGCGGAATATTTGAACCAGTCGGTTTCGCTTCAGGTGGGAGACCGAATCGATAGAGACGACCTAATACGTCGATTCGTGGAACTGCAATACAAGCGAAATGACTACGACTTTTCCCGAGGCAATTTCCGCGTAAAAGGCGACACCGTTGAAATCATCCCAGTTTACGACGAACTTGCCACGCGTATTGAGTTCTTCGGTGATGAAGTTGAAGCCATATACTCCCTTTCTCCACTAACTGGCGAGGTTGTATCAGCACTGCCTCAAGCGGCCATTTTCCCGGCAAGTTACTACGTGGCCCCACCCGAGCAAATGGGACGTGCTATCGAGGCGATCGAAGATGAACTTGCAATCAGACTTCGGGATTTAGAGAACCAAGGGAAGCTGTTGGAGGCCCAGCGACTCAAGATGCGTACCACTTTTGATTTAGAGATGATTCGAGAGATTGGATTCTGTTCAGGTATTGAAAACTATTCAAGGCACATCGACGGTCGCGAGCAGGGGAGCGCTCCTAGTTGCCTCCTCGATTTCTTTCCAGAAGACTTTCTCACGGTTATCGACGAATCGCACGTAACGGTTCCGCAGATTGGCGCAATGTATGAGGGTGATTCCTCGAGAAAACGCACCCTGGTGGAGCACGGTTTCCGACTGCCATCTGCATTGGATAACCGCCCTCTCAAGTTCTCCGAATTTGAAGAACGAATTGGCCAGACCGTTTATTTGTCGGCCACACCCGGGAAATACGAACTTGCTCGTGGCGACGGATACGTTGAGCAGATCATCAGACCGACCGGATTGATTGACCCTGCCATTGTGGTCAAACCAGTCAAGGGCCAGGTCGATGACCTGCTGGAACAGATTCGAATCAGAGCCGCAAAGAACGAGCGCGTTCTAGTTACCACGCTGACCAAAAAGATGGCCGAGGATCTGAACGAGTTCCTGAATGAGGCTGGAATCCGAGTCAGGTACCTCCACAGCGATGTCGACACCCTGCGGCGAGTCGAACTGCTTACCGAGCTGCGAGCTGGGGTCTACGACGTGTTGGTCGGAATCAATCTGCTTCGTGAAGGTCTAGACCTTCCTGAGGTTTCTCTAGTGTCAATTCTTGATGCCGATAAGCAGGGATTCCTGAGGTCTGCAACCTCCCTAATTCAGACCATTGGTCGTGCCGCTCGAAATGTGAATGGCGAAGTTCACATGTATGCCGACAAGATGACTCCAGCCATGATTCAAGCTATCGATGAGACCGACAGAAGGCGAGCCAAGCAGGTTGCCTACAACGTCGCCAACGGCATAGATCCCAAGCCACTTCGAAAGAAGATTGCTGATCTCACCGACCAAATTAACCGTGAGGAAGTCGATACGGCTCAACTAGTGGAGTCACTTAGAGCTGGCAAAACCAAGGTTCGGTCAAAGTCTTCCAGTTCAACAAATGTAGATGAGCTAATCAATACCATCCTCGAGCTCGAGGCAGAAATGCGGCAAGCGGCAAGTGAACTGCAGTTCGAGTTGGCTGCACGTTTGCGAGATGAAGTAAGTGATATGAAGCGCACCCTAAGAGACATCCAGCGACACGGTTGAGATTTACACTAGATAAGTGAGTCGACTGAATCCTGAAAACAAATTGCACGTTAAAGGTGCACGCGTGCACAACCTTAAAAACATCGATTTAGAGATTCCTCGCGACGCCTTGGTTGTCTTTACCGGCCTGTCAGGATCCGGAAAGTCATCTCTGGCTTTCGACACAATTTTCGCCGAAGGGCAGCGACGCTACGTTGAATCACTTTCCGCGTACGCCAGACAATTTCTCGGCCAGGTAGATCGCCCAGACGTTGATTTCATCGAAGGCCTGTCGCCTGCCGTATCAATCGACCAGAAGTCGACCAACCGTAATCCTCGCTCAACGGTCGGCACGATTACTGAGATACACGATTATCTGCGCCTACTCTGGGCTCGAATCGGCATCCCACACTGTGCAGAGTGCGGGGAGCGAATCATCAAGCAAACACCACAGCAAATTGTTGACCAGATTTTGGAGCTGCCAGAAGGCACTAAGTACCAAATCCTCGCACCGATTGTGACACAAAAGAAGGGGGAGTTCGTCGACCTTTTTGCAACATTGACTGCACAGGGTTATTCACGAGTAACAGTCGACGGCGACTTGGTGCAACTTGCCGATGCCAAGCCACTGAAGAAGACTTTTAAGCACGACATCTCTGTTGTAGTTGACCGCCTTGTTGCCAAAGCGGATATCATTCAACGACTTACCGATTCCGTTGAAACCGCTCTAAAGCTAGCTTCTGGGCGACTGATTTTGGACTTGGTCGACTCTCCACCGGCTTCAGCCAAGCGAGTGTTTAGCGAGAAAATGTCTTGCCCGAATGAACACGAGCTTTCTCTTACGGAGATTGAACCTCGTACCTTCTCCTTCAATGCTCCGTTCGGTGCCTGTTCGGCATGCAGCGGACTTGGAACCAAGATGGCGGTTGAACCAGCACTGGTCATTGGCGACCCAGCGGCCAGCATCAACGGGGGAGTATTACTTCCTTGGTCAACTCCTGGGAAAGGTCTCTACGGGTTCTTTACCAGAGTATTAGAGTCGCTCTCGGAAGATCTCGACTTCTCACTTGATACACCCTGGCAAGAACTAAACCCGGATGTACAGGAAGCCGTGTTATTCGGAAACAACTTTGACGTAAAAGTGAAATGGAAGAACAAGTACGGTCGCGAACTTCGCTACACATCTGGTTTCGAAGGTGTACTTACCTACATCGAGCGAAAGTGGCTCGAAAGCGAAAACGACTTCCAGCGTGGTCGTTGGGCAGGTTTTCTGCGCGAAATACCCTGCTCGGCCTGTGGCGGAACGCGATTAAAGCCAGAGGTTCTAGCCGTAAAGGTTTCAAACAGTTCAATTGCCGATGTTGCGAGACTTAGCTTGCGTGACTGCAGCGCCTTCTTCCAGAGTCTTGAACTAGATGCGAGAGACTCAAAGATTGCTGCGCAGGTACTTCGTGAGATCCAAGCCCGACTGGTTTTCCTTCTTGATGTCGGTCTCGACTACCTTTCACTTGAACGAGCAGCTGGAACACTATCCGGAGGTGAAGCGCAAAGAATTCGTTTAGCTACACAGATTGGCTCTGGCCTAACCGGAGTTCTCTACGTGCTCGATGAGCCGAGCATTGGTCTGCACCAGAGAGATAACCTTCGACTTATCGAGACCTTAGTGAAGCTTCGGGACCTCGGCAATACCCTTGTCGTTGTTGAACACGATGAAGACACCATTCGGGCGTCAGACTGGGTTGTTGACATCGGCCCAGGCGCTGGAGTTCACGGTGGCGAAGTTGTTCACTCCGGCACTTACGAAGAGATTCTCAAGAACCCGAAATCAATAACTGGCGCCTACCTTAGCGGGCGCGAAAAAATCTTCACGCCTGCGAGCCGTCGTGCCATCGATTGGGACCGCAAAGTTACTGTGTTCGGTGCCCGCGAGAACAACCTGCGCGATGTAACAGCCGAGTTCCCGCTTGGTGTTTTGACCGCAGTCACCGGAGTCAGCGGCTCAGGAAAGTCTTCGCTGGTAAACGACATCCTGTATCAAGTATTGGCAAACGGCCTGAACGGCGCCAAAGGGGTTCCTGGGCGCCACACACGAGTTGATGGCCTAGAACTTCTCGATAAGGTCGTGCACGTAGACCAGGCCCCGATTGGTAGAACACCCCGTTCCAACCCCGCAACCTATACCGGAGTCTTTGACCATATCCGTAAGCTGTTCGCCGAAACCACGGAAGCCAAGGTTCGTGGTTACCAGCAAGGTCGCTTCTCATTCAACGTTAAAGGTGGTCGTTGTGAAGCCTGCAGCGGCGATGGAACTCTACGCATTGAAATGAACTTCCTGCCCGATGTTTATGTCGCGTGTGAGGTTTGCCATGGCGAGCGCTACAACCGAGAAACCCTACAAGTCACTTACAAGGGTAAAAACATCTCCGAAGTATTGGACATGCCAATCGCGGAGGCTGCAGAGTTCTTCGCCCCTGTTTCGGCAATTGCACGATACTTAGAGACGCTGGTTTCCGTGGGCCTAGGCTATGTTCGACTTGGGCAATCGGCAACCACTCTAAGTGGTGGCGAGGCTCAGCGCGTCAAGCTTGCAACCGAACTTCAAAAGCGAAGTAATGGACGCTCGATCTACGTTCTTGATGAGCCAACCACCGGTCTTCACTTCGATGACACCAGAAAGCTACTTCAGGTTCTTGGCAGTCTGGTCGACAAGGGAAATACCGTAATTGTTATTGAACACAACCTTGATGTCATTAAATGTGCCGACTGGGTAATCGACATGGGACCTGAAGGTGGCGCTGGCGGTGGGCAAGTCATCGCGAAGGGCACTCCTGAGCAGGTTTCTAACAACTCGGCAAGTTTCACTGGGAAATTCCTAAGCAGATTGCTCTAAAAATTGTCGAATCGTCAAACTTGGTTCCCGACCACTGGCTCGATTCCAACCCAACCTGGGGTTTATCGATGGTTCGATGAGTCGGATCGAATTCTCTACGTTGGCAAGGCGAAGAATCTTCGAGCCAGGCTCACCAGCTATTTTGCGAAGCCGGAAACGCTGCACGAACGCACTCGTCGGATGGTCGAATCAGCAGTCCGTATCGACTGGACGATCGTCAAATCAGAGTTTGAGGCATTGCAGCTTGAATTCACTTGGATTAAGGAATTCAATCCGCCATTCAACGTTCAATTTCGAGACGATAAGTCGTATCCCTACCTGGCCATCTCAATGGGCGAGCAGTTCCCAAGGGTCTTTAGTTCAAGAAACCGTGTTAGAGGTAAGACCAAGTATTTTGGACCGTACACGCAGGCTTGGGCAATTCGGGAAACCATTGATGGTCTTCTTAAGGTCTTTCCAATCCGCAGTTGCAATGATTCCCAGTTCAACTCGGCAAAGTTAGCTAACCGTCCTTGTCTCTTAGCCGAGATAGGTAAGTGTTCGGCACCTTGCGTTGGCCGAATCGACGAAACTACTCACCGTCAACTCGTTGACAAATTCGCCGGCTTTGTGAGCGGTAGTGACACCAGTTTTTTGCGGTTTCTAAAAAGCAAAATGCTGGAGGCATCAGATAGAGAAAACTACGAACTAGCGGCCAGGTATCGTGACCAGCAAAGTGCATTGGAAGCGGTAGCAGCTAAAAGTGCTGTCGTCATGGAGGATTCGGCGAATGTCGATGTCTTCGCACTTGCCATGGATGGCTACACGGCTGCCGTAAGCATGTTTATGGTTCGCGACGGTCGTATCCGCGGCGCCCGCGGATGGGTTGTTGATTTAGAACTAGAGCGAACCGAAGCAGAACTTTTCGAATACACCCTTCAAAAGGTATACGTGGACGAAGGAATCGAACTGCCTAAGGAAATCCTCACGTCGGCGCTCCCTTCTGATTTGGATTCGCTAATCACATTGCTCTCTGGCATTCGGGGTTCTGCAGTTTCAATTCGTGTTGCGGCTAGGGGAGACAAGAAGGCCCTCACCGAAACAGCAAAACTAAACGCTGACAACTCACTTTCGCAATTCAAACTGAAGCGGTCTACCGACTTCACTGCTAGATCGGTCGCACTCACCAAGCTCCAGGAAGCTATAGGTCTCGCCAAGGCGCCTCTGACCATCGAGTGTTACGACGTTTCACACCTATCGGGCACAAACATCGTTGCGTCGAAGGTGGTCTTCGTCGACGGTAAGCCTCGGAAAGACATGTACCGCCGCTACAACATCGCTTCGGCAACAGACGACACTGACGCCATGAACCAAGTGCTAATCCGGCGACTAACTGGCGCCAGCGAAACCGGTGACTTACCCGATCTCATTCTTGTAGACGGGGCCAAGCCACAACTTTCGGCTGCGTTGAAGGCGATGTCGGTCGCAAATGTTAGCTCGGTTCCAATGATCGGGATCGCCAAGCGCCTCGAAGAACTATGGCTGCCCGGTGAAGACTTTCCCGTTTTGCTTCCTCGTGCCAGTGACGAACTGTTTTTGATTCAACATCTACGAGACGAATCGCACCGTTTTGCAATCGGCCATCAAAGACTAAAGCGGACAGCAACCATTTCAACTCAGCTAGAAGAAATTCCTGGCTTAGGACAAAAGAGAGCCAGGCTGCTTCTCAAAACCTTTGGTTCTGCCAAGCGAGTGAAGTTGGCCAGCGTCGAAGAACTGTCTGATGTTCCCGGGATCGGTCCAGCGTTGGCTAAGAGCATTTACGAATCGTTGCGCAAATAAGTTACGTTTTTAGTCTCGGCGTGTCGCACCAGGTCATAGACTTTTGGCAGGAGGACGAATGACTAATAGCACCCACGAGTTGCTTGTAGTTACAGGCATGTCCGGCGCTGGCCGTTCTACTGTTGGAAATGCTCTCGAGGACCTCGGTTGGTACGTAGTAGACAATCTTCCACCGCAAATGCTCGGACCGATCTCAGATCTTTTTTCTCTAGCAAAAACACCCCTTCCTAAATTGGCCGTAGTCATCGATGTACGTGGCAGGGAGTTCTTCCCTGAACTTTTAGATAGTCTCTCTCAACTTCGAGGTAGGTCTATCAATCTGCGTCTGGTATTTCTGGAAGCCACGGATGCCGCACTAGTTAAGCGTTTCGAAAACGTTCGACGCCCCCATCCACTCCAGTCCAACGGGACCTTGCTAGACGGTATCGGGGCAGAGCGTAATCAGCTACTTTCAGTACGCGAGAGTGCCGATGTTGTGGTGGACACCTCAGAGCTGAACATTCATCAGTTAAGCACCATGATTGCCGAACACTTTTCTTTCGATCGGTCAACGAAGCTCCACATTGTCGTCGAGTCATTCGGTTTCAAATACGGAACTCCCACCGACGCCGACCTCATTGCCGATGCAAGGTTCATTCCGAACCCGTTCTGGCAAGAGGAGCTACGACCGTTTACAGGCGAGGATAAAGACGTGAGTGATTTTGTTCTCTCCGCGGCAGGTGCTGAAGAATTCATCACCAACTATGTGGCAGCTTTGAAACCGGTTCTTCGTGGCTATGCAACAGAGAATAAACGCTACGCAACCATCGCAATCGGTTGCACCGGGGGGAAGCACCGTTCAGTCGCTGTTTCAACAGAAATTGCCAAACTCCTCCGTGAGATTCCTGAAATATCTGTAACGTTGAAACACCGAGACTTGGGAAGGGAGTAATCGTGGCACTGACAGCTGATCTGAAGTATGAACTAACTAAACTAAAGCCATCGAAAGGCGAACTTCGCCTGGCCGAACTCTCGGTGATTCTGCGTTTTACCGCATCCGTGCACGTGATCAACGCGACTATGGTTTTGGAAGCAGAGTTCGATACCTCTCAACTTGCCAATCGTGTCAAGACCGAGATCAAAGACCTCTTCGGAATCGACGCCCGCGTTGAGATCTTGCACGCTTCTGGTGTTCGCAAGTCGTCCCGACACAATCTTCGAGTTCTAAAGCAAACCGACCTTCTGGTTCGTCAAACCGGTCTTTACTACCCAACTGGTAAGCCGGTTCGCGGCATACATTCCCGCTTTGTGTCGGATTCAGCAGATGTTGCAGCTGCCGTTTGGCGTGGAGCGTTGTTGGCTCACGGATCGCTCACCGATCCTGGACGATCGTCATCGCTGGAAGTTTCGTGCCCAAGCAACGAAGCGGCTTCATCTCTAGTAGGTCTTGCTAAACGTCTCGGAATCTCAGGAGCCAAGTCTCGGGAAGTCAGGGGAGTGCACCGAGTCGTCATTCGTGAAGGCGAAGACATTTCGAAGCTTCTTGAGCTCATTGGTGCAAGTGGTATTCAGGCGCGTTGGGACCAATTGCGTGCCAAACGAGAAGTGAGATCCACAGCGAACCGACTGGCTAACTTTGACGATGCCAACCTGCGACGATCCGCACAGGCAGCTGTAGCCGCTGGTGCTAGAGTTGCGCGCGCCCTTGAAATTCTTGGGCCAGACATTCCGGCTCACCTAAAGTACGCGGGCGAACTCAGACTTCAGCACAAGCAGGCATCACTTGACGAACTAGGACACTTGGCAACCCCACCAATGACCAAGGATGCCGTTGCAGGCAGGATTCGCCGGTTGCTGGCTATGGCAGATAAAAAAGCTGAAGACTTGGGCATCCCAAACACCGAGGCCTACCTTGGCGAAGACGGCGCGGAATAATCTTCTGTCTCAAATGCTTATTTTGTTACAACTGATCTAAGGAGCAACATGTCTAAATACACCCTGCCTGAACTCGATTACGACTACGCAGCGTTGGAACCGAGCATCTCGGCTCGAATCATGGAATTGCACCACTCTAAGCACCACGCGGCTTACGTTGCGGGAGTAAATGCCGCTCTGGATCAGATGGAGGAGGCTCGCGATAAGAGCGACTTCGCGAATATCAACAAGCTTCAGAAAGACCTTGCCTTCCACCTATCGGGCCACATCAATCACTCAATCTTCTGGAAGAACTTGGCTCCAACCAACAGCGACCGACCTGAAGGGGAGCTAGCCGCGGCCATCAGCGAATTTTTTGGTTCATTTGAGGCATTCCAGGCTCACTTCAACGCTGCAGCCATGGGAATTCAGGGTAGCGGTTGGGCTTTCCTAGCTTGGGATTCAGTTGGCAAACGCCTGATTATCGAGCAGTTGTACGACCAGCAGTCGAATGTTGCAACCGCCAGCATTCCGCTTCTGATGCTCGACATGTGGGAGCACGCTTTCTACCTCGACTATCAAAACGTCAAGGGTGACTATGTCAAGGCGTTCTGGAGCATTGTTAACTGGGCTGATGTACAGACTCGATTCGCCTCTGCTAGCGCAAAAACCGATGGGCTTTTGTTAGGCTAATAGCAGACTTATTGCTCCCAATGACGCGTAGCAAAGTCCGTATTTGTAACTAAGAACTGAGCTGGGCAATTCGCTCCGCTTCACAAATAATCGGGAGATAAATTGGCTACTCGTGTTGGTATTAATGGTTTCGGTCGAATCGGTCGCAACTACCTACGTGCAGAACTTGCAAAGGGCACCGATCTTGTGATCGTTGCTGTAAACGACCTAAGTGACCCAGCTTCGCTAGCTCACCTTTTGAAGTACGACTCAGTCACCGGACGCCTAAATCAGGACGTTACCGTTGACGGCCAGAACATTATTGTTGGCGGTAACGTCATTAAGGTTCTTGCAGAGCGCAACCCAGAGGACCTTCCTTGGGGAGAACTAGGCGTTGACATCGTTATCGAGTCGACTGGTCGTTTCACCGAGGCTGAAAAGGCTCAGGCGCACATCAAGGCTGGCGCCAAGAAGGTAATCATCTCTGCGCCTGCAACCGGCGAAGACGCAACATTTGTACTAGGTGTTAACGAAGAGCTTTACGACAATGAGAAGCACCACATCATCTCGAACGCGTCTTGCACCACCAACTGCCTAGCGCCATTCGCCAAGGTCTTCAACGACAAGTTCGGTATTGAGAACGGTCTAATGACAACCGTTCACGCTTACACCGCTGACCAGAACCTCCAGGACGGCCCACACGGCGACCTACGTCGCGCTCGCGCAGCTGCGATCAACATCGTACCTTCCTCAACTGGCGCAGCCAAGGCTATTGGCTTGGTTCTACCAGAGCTAAAGGGCAAGTTGGATGGCTACGCACTTCGTGTTCCAGTTCCAACTGGCTCTATTACCGATCTAACTTTGGTCTCGAAGACTACGGTTACCGTAGAGCAGGTGCAAGACGCTTACCGAGAGGCTGCTGCAAGTGGACGACTAAAGGGCATCTTGAAGTACACCGAGGACCCCATCGTCTCCAGCGACATCGTGACCGACCCACACTCGTCAATCGTCGACGCGGGTCTAATCAAGGTAATTGGAAACACCGTGAAGATTTCTTCTTGGTACGACAACGAGTGGGGTTATTCAAACCGTTTGGTTGAACTAACCGAACTTGTAGCTTCAAAGCTCTAATTTCACTACCTAAAAAGAATCGAAATATCTTGCGTAAACTCTCTGAGCTCAGCTCGCTCGATGGAAAAACAGTAATCATTCGATGCGATTTGAACGTCCCTCTTGAGGGGTCTCGAATCACTGACGATGGCCGAATTGTGGCTTCTGTTCCCACCATTAGGTACCTCGTTGAGCAAGGCGCCAAGGTAGTTGTTATCAGCCACCTTGGACGCCCAGAGGGTGCGCCAGATCCAAAGTATTCTCTGGAGCCAGCCGCAGAGCGCCTAAGCGAATTGTTGGGTCAACCAGTTCTTTTCGCCTCGGACACCGTTGGCATTCGTGCCGAAGGTGCTCTAAAAGTGTTGGCAAATGGAGGAGTAGCGGTTCTAGAGAACCTACGCTTCAACCCGGAGGAAACCTCTAAAGACGAAACCGTTCGTCGTGGGTTTGCATCAAAATTGGCTGCATTCGGTGATGTTTTCGTTTCAGATGGTTTCGGTGTAGTTCACCGCAAGCAGGCATCTGTATACGAATTGGCACAACTGCTGCCTTCATACGCCGGATTCCTGGTTGAGAAGGAGCTAGAAGTCATGAAGCGCCTTACCACCTCACCAGAGCGACCATACGCTGTGGTTCTTGGAGGTTCTAAGGTTAGCGACAAGTTAGGTGTGATCGATCACCTCCTTCCAAGCGTGAACAAGCTGCTAATCGGCGGCGGAATGGTGTTCACCTTTCTTGCTGCACTCGGTCACAAGGTTGGATCATCGCTGCTTGAGGCAGATCAGATCCCAACGGTTTTGGAGTATCTAGAGCGAGCAAAGGCACTTGGTGTCGAAATTGTTCTTCCTACCGATATCGTGGTGGCAAGCAAATTCGGAGCTGATGCCGAAGTGGTCGTTACCAAGGCATCTGAAATCGAAAATTCACCTTTTGGCACTACAGGACTCGGTCTCGACATTGGGCCAGAATCAGCAGCAGTTTTCGCCAAAGAGATCGCCGAGGCAAAGACAGTATTTTGGAACGGTCCCATGGGAGTTTTCGAAATCGACAAGTTTGCTGGGGGAACTAAAGCAGTTGCAAAAGCGCTTACCGAAGTTCAAGGACTTTCGGTTGTTGGTGGCGGCGACTCAGCAGCTGCAGTTCGCATTCTCGGATTCGAGGATAGCCAATTTGGCCACATTTCCACCGGAGGCGGAGCTAGCCTCGAGTATCTTGAAGGTAAATCATTGCCTGGCCTGGAGGTCCTAAATGACTAGTCGTATCCCATTCATCGCCGGTAACTGGAAGATGAATCTAGACCACCAACAGGGCATCGCTTTGGTTCAGAAGCTTGCCTGGACGCTTAAAGACGCGTCCTTCGACTATTCGAAAGCCGAAGTAGCGGTTTTCCCTGGATTCACATCCTTGCGCTCGATTCAGACCCTAATTGATGCAGACCAGTTTGAGCTCAAGCTTGGTGCCCAAGACCTGTCGGCACACGATTCGGGGGCATTCACCGGCGAAATCTCTGGTCTGGCTCTCAAGAAACTCGACGTTCAATACGTACTAATTGGCCACAGTGAGCGTCGTTCGATGCATTCCGAAGCAGACGAGGTTGTACAGGCAAAAACTGCAGCAGCTTTCCGTCACGGTATTGTTCCGGTTATTTGCGTTGGGGAAACTCTCGAAGAACTTGAAGCCGAAGGTGCCGCAGCGGTTCCGGTTCGCCAAACCCTAGCCGCTCTTGCTGGACACAACATTCTTGGCGATTTCATCATCGCTTACGAGCCGGTTTGGGCAATCGGAACAGGTCAGGTTGCTACTCCTGAACAGGCAGCAAGTGTTGCTGGAAAGATTCGCGAAGCGATTCGTACCGCACATGGTGATCTCGCCGACAAGGTTCGAATTCTCTACGGTGGCTCAGTCAAAGCCAACAACGTAGCCGGCTTCCTGAGAAGCCCTGAAGTTGACGGAGTACTAGTTGGCGGAGCCAGCTTAGATTCCGATGAATTTGCTGGAATCGCCAGATTCCAAAGCCATCTGGCAATATAGTCTTAGAAACCTAACTAGGAGTTAATTTTGGACGCAATTCGTACCGCACTGCAGGTGCTTCTATTCATCATCAGCCTGCTCTTGACTCTGCTGATTTTGCTCCACAAGGGTCGCGGTGGTGGCCTATCCGACATGTTCGGTGGTGGCGTTACGTCGACCATGCAGTCATCCGGTGTGGCTGAGAGAAACCTTAACCGAATCACCATCATCCTTGGTGTGGTCTGGGTTGTAATCATTGTCGCTTTAGGACTCTTCGCCCGCTTTAGCGTGGTGGCTACTGCTTAGCAGCCCCAAACAAGATTTCCGGCGGTCTGGTCAACGTACCAGACCGTCTTTTCTTTGCCCCGAATTCGACCCACTGGTAGCGATTCTGGGTTTTCTCCGAAGGCAACCGAAACTGCCTCTGCTTTGTCTGCTCCAGCTACGGTGAACCAAATTTCTCTGGACTGGTTGATGGCTTTGTATGAAAAGGAGAGTCGTTGACTTGGTGGCTTAGGAGAGTCGGTCTCCGCAATCACCGTGTTTTGGGCCTCGCCCTCAGAGTGACCGGGGAAGAGGCTGGCAATGTGCCCGTCTGGACCCATACCCATGAGCATTAGATCAAATGTAATGCCGGCCCCATCGAATACCGCTTCGAAGAAAGCGGCCGCGTCCGAGACCGAGAGGCCAGAATCGGTACTGGGAAATTCGTGCACATTCATTACGGGAATGTTCAACTTGCGAAGCCAGGCATTGGTGGCTTGAACTGCGTTTCGATCTGCACTAGTTGATTCAACAAAGCGCTCATCTCCCCACCAAATGTGCAATCGGGACAAATCGAGATCACTGAAACCGAGATTGCTGGCCGCTGCAAGTGTTGCAATACCAACGGTTCCGCCGGTTACAGCAACGTGGACCTCTGATTGCGATTTGAGATTCGATTCAACGAACTCGAAGAGATCGGCTGCTGCAGCCTCGGCAACAGCATGGCTATCGCGAAATCGGTTTACGAGCGGGCGTACCACTTGATTACCTTGCCAAATAGTTCGTCTGGGTCCAAACGTCTTAGATCTTCGCTCAGGCAGTCGCGATCGCTTCGACGGGGTAGCGAAATCTCTCGAGTTGGTTGCGTTGGTTGAATCAGAGTTGCTACGTCTGGGACTCGTCGAACAATTTCGATGTTTCCCGATTTTCTAATCAGCTTGACACCCTTGATCCCGCTAACCGACTTTCCGCGAGGCTGGCGAACAATCTTCACGTCTAGTTTGAGCTTCAAACCTAGCCAGGAGGCCAGTAGATCGGTACTAGGTGAATCAGGCGCACCAGTTACTTCAACGGCCGTAACAGCGTCGTACGGTGGCTGATCGAGAATTGCCGCTAGCTGGGCACGCCAGAGAGTAAGCCTTGTCCATGCGAAGTCGCTATCTCCGGGTGCATAGCCCTTAGCTAATTGACGCAAGAAAGCATGCGGGTCTTTTTGAACCGCGGCGTCGGTAATTCGACGAGTAGCGATTCGTCCGATTGCGGAGGTCGCCAGCTTGAGTGGAGCTGAGCTTGGCCACCAGGCAACGACCGGTGCGTCTGGAAGCAATAGACCAGTGACTAGCAATTCTGGATCGGACGCAGCTTCGCCCCAGGCTTTCAGTACAACTACTTCCGATGCTCCGGCATCTCCACCAACACGAATTTCTGCGTCAAGTTTGGCTACCTTGGAAGAACCAACCTCGGCAAGAACCAGAATGCGGCAAGGGTGTTCACGAGAAGACTCGTTGGCGGATTTGATTGCGGCTTCCAAACCTTTTTCATTTGTCTGAATAACCAGAGTGAGAACGCGACCAAGAGCTACTGCTCCGCCCTGCTCGCGAAGTTGAACCAGTGCCTTGGAAACCTTGCTGATGGTTGTGTCTTTAAGTTCAACGATCATGGACGTCGCCACGCCCTTCCGTCTTGTTCCAGCATTCGGTCAGCCGAAGCCGGACCCCATGTTCCCGGGCGGTATTGCTCCGGTTGACCCTGCTTCTCCCAGAACTGTTCAATTGGGTCGAGAATCTTCCAAGAAAGTTCCACTTCTTCATGACGTGGGAACAGGGGAGGGTCACCCAGTAGAACATCGAGGATTAGACGCTCATAGGCCTCTGGGCTGGCCTCTGTGAATGCGTGGCCGTAGCCGAAGTCCATGGTTACATCTCGTACCTGCATACCAACACCAGGAACCTTGGAACCGAACCGAATGGTCACACCCTCGTCTGGCTGGACGCGAATTACCAGTGCGTTCTGGCCGAGTTCAGATGTTTGATCAGCAGCAAAGAGTTGCTGAGGTGCACGCTTAAAAACAACGGCGATTTCAGTAACTCGTCGTCCAAGTCTCTTGCCAGCCCTTAGGTAAAACGGAACGCCAGCCCAGCGACGGGTATTGATGTCGAGTCGCATGGCGGCATAGGTCTCGGTAACCGATTTCGGGTTCATACCCTCTTCGTCAAGGAAGCCTAGAACTTCCTCTCCGCCTTGCCAACCACCGGCATACTGACCTCTTGCGGTGTGCTTGGACAAGTCCTTTGGAAGGCGAACCGCCTTCAAAACCTTCTCTTTTTCATTGCGAAGGTCAGCTGCGTCGAAAGACACTGGTTCTTCCATGGCGGTTAGAGCGAGCAGTTGCAACAGGTGGTTTTGAATTACGTCTCGCGCGGCCCCGATGCCATCGTAGTAACCGGCACGGCCACCAACACCAATGTCTTCTGCCATTGTGATTTGAACGTGGTCGATATAGTTCTTGTTCCAGAGTGGCTCGAAAAGTTGGTTCGCAAAGCGAAGGGCAAGGATGTTCTGGACCGTTTCCTTACCGAGGTAGTGATCAATGCGGAAGATCGAATCAGCAGGAAACACCGACTCAACTACACCGTTTAGTTCACGAGCCGATTTCAAGTCACTGCCGAATGGTTTTTCAATAACTACTCGACGGAACTGGTCAGGCTTTGGGTCGGCTAGCCCGCTTCTGCTCAACTGGCGACAGACAAGTGGGAATGCCTTAGGCGGAATTGAAAGGTAGAAAGCATGGTTACCGTTGGTGCCGCGCTTCGTGTCTAGCTCTTCGATTGTTGACTTAAGGCGATCAAACGCTTGGTCGTCATCAAAGTCTCCCTGAACAAAACGAATACCCTCTGACAGTTGTTGCCAAACCTCTTCGTTGAACGGCGTGCGCGAATACTGCTTCACCGAGTCGTGAACAACCTGCGCAAAGTCCTGATTTTCCCATTCGCGTCTTGCGAAACCGACCAGTGCGAATCCTGGTGGCAGTAATCCACGGTTGGCCAAGTCGTAAACCGCAGGCATCAATTTCTTGCGACTCAGATCACCGGTAACTCCGAAAATCACCAGGGAACTTGGTCCTGCGATTCTATTCAGTCGTCTGTCATCTGGATCTCTGAGCGGGTTGTTGCCCGCACTCAGCTTTGCTGGACTCATAAATTTAGATGCTTTCGCTGATTAGTTTTAGGCCTGCGGGTACGTCGGAAAGGGTCAAGGTAAGCACCGGGCGTCCATGGTCAGCGAGCACCTTGGCATCACCAGAAGCCTGTGAGGCAATCAGTTCACCTAGAGTAAAGTCTCTGCCAGGAACGGCAAGGTCAACTGAGGCTCTGGAAACAATCTGAAGGTAAACACCTTGGCCTGGTCCGCCCTTGTGGTACTGCCCAGTTGAGTGGAGGAATCTAGGCGCCCAGCCAAACGTGGTTGGGCGCGAGGTGACTTCCGCTAGCAGGTCACGAAGATTTGCTGCCTCTGGAACACCCTCACGGTCGAGATAGGCGTGAACAGAAAGGTAACCATTATCGGCAAGTCGCGAAAGCAGGGATTTTAGTGCCGCGTCAATTGACTTCGCGTCGCCTAGTTCGAACCCATGTGCTCTAACTTCAATGCCTGCGTCGATGAAGTCTGGCTCCGACTCCGCCGTGCGGCTTTCCAACATTCCTCGAGCTGCAATCTTCGCTGACTCGACATCAGGCTGATCGAAAGGATTGATCCCAATCAATCGAGAGGCTACCACGGTTGCATACTCCCAAAGCATGAACTGTGCGCCTAATGTTCCCGACACTGATACCTCGTTCGGGGCACTTTCAGTTGCCTCGGCGACCACGCGAACAACGAGTTCGTCGCTTGCCTTAGTGTTCAGTTCGTCAGCGCTCTTGCCGACCACAACTGGCAAGATTCCCTTGCCAAGCTTTCCGGTTGATTCTGCAATAAGCTGCTCTGCCCAGTCTCCAAAACCCTTAATGTGGGTTCCGTCCTCAAGGATGACAATCTTGTCGGCGAATGACTCGTGGTGCCTGGTCTTAGCCAAAGCAGAACCGAGGATCAGCCCAGGGTTATCGGCACTATCGATTTCCAAAACCGCGGCTGCCTGGGCGGCGTCTCGGAGTAACTCTTCGATGTTTGCACCGGCGAGTCCAGATGGAACCAGGCCAAATGCGGTTAGTGCCGAATAGCGACCGCCAACGGTTGGGTCGGCGTTGAAGATTTTGTACCCATCAGCCTTCGCCGCAGCTTCCATCGGTGATCCAGGGTCAGTAACGATAACAATGCGCTCGGTCTTATCGATTCCAGCCTTGATGAAGGCGTCCTCGAAAAGGCGTTTCTGAGAATCGGTTTCTACAGTTGAACCCGACTTCGACGAAACGATGACTGCGGTTTTTGAGAGATCGCCCTGCAGCGCGGCCCCAACTTGCTCAGGATTTGTGGAGTCTAAAACCACTAGAGAAACGCCTGCAGTTTTCGTGATAACTTCTGGGGCTAGAGACGAGCCGCCCATTCCACAAAGTACAAATCTATCTACACCAGCGGCGTTGAATTTGGCCTTCAACTCCAAGATGTCGTTGATTAGCGAAGCGGAGTCAGTAGCCGAAGTAACCCAACCTAGGCGAATCGAACTTTCCGCCTCAGCATCTTTACCCCAGAGGGTGAAGTCTTTCGCTGCAATACGGCTGGCAACTCGGTCGGAGACCAAGATAGGGATGAATTCCTCAACCGCAACGGCTGAAGTGCCGTTTGTGGAAACCAAAAGCGACATTATTTTGCCCCTGCAAGCGCGTTGGTAATGCTTTCAACCAGTTCGTTCCAGGAGATGATGAATTTCTCAACACCTTCGCGTTCTAGTAATTCAGTGACTTCAGAAACACTTACTCCAACGGATTCCACCTGAGCAAGTACTGCTTCCGATTCGCCGTAGTGAGCCGAAATCGAGTTTTCAGGAACAATTCCGTGATCGAAAACCGCTTCCATTGTTTTCTCCGGCATGGTGTTTACCAGCATCGGGGCAACCAATTCGGTTACATAAAGCGTGTCGGAGAGGTTTGGGTCTTTCACGCCAGTCGATGCCATCAGCGGTCGTTGTTTGTTCGCTCCGGCTGCTTCTAGCTCTTTCCAAAGTTCGGTTTCAAACTCTTCTTGAAATACTCGGTATGCCAGACGTGCATTGGCTAGAGCAGCTTTACTCTTCAGTGCAAGCGCGGTCTCGGTTCCGATTTCAACCAAGCGCTTGTCGATTTCAGTGTCGACACGAGAGACGAAGAAAGAGGCCACCGAGTGAATCTTCGAAACATCGATTCCGGCGGATTTTGCCTTTGAGACACCAGCGATATAAGCAGCAATAACTTCGCGGTAGCGCTCAAGCGAGAAAATGAGCGTCACGTTGACGCTGATACCTAGGGCGATAACTTCGGTGATAGCGGTCAAGCCCTCGCGAGTTGCAGGAATCTTGATCATGACATTCTCGCGATTTACCTTTGCGAAGAGCTCTCTGGCCTGAGCCACAGTCTGACTAGCGTCGTGAGCGAGACCTGGTTCTACTTCAATCGAAACTCGGCCATCAAAGCCAGCCGATGCCTCGTACACACCCTTGAATATGTCGCAGGCATTCGCCACATCGACAGTGGTGATTTCGAAGATAGCCTCAGAAGCAGACTTACCCTGTGATGCTAGCTCAGCGACCTGAGGGCCGTATCCCTCTCCCTTGCCAAGCGCTCCGGCAAAAATGGTTGGGTTGGTGGTCACCCCAGAAACAGAACGACTCGAGATTAGCGACTCTAAGTTTCCGGACTCAATGCGAGAGCGTGAAAGGTCGTCGAGCCAAATGCTGACACCGTTTGTTGCTAGTTGTGCGAGTGGGCTAGTCATGATTCTTACCTAGGCTTTCTTGATGCTTGATTTGGCGGCAGCAACGACGTTTTCAACGGTCATGCCGAATTCACGGAACAGAGTCTTGTAGTCAGCCGAAGCACCGAAGTGCTCAATTGAGACAGTCTCACCAAACGGGCCCACGTACTTGTGCCAACCAAGGTTCAGTCCGGCCTCAACCGAGACTCTGGCCTTTACGTTTGCTGGAAGAACAGTTGACCGGTAGCTTTCTGGTTGCTCATCGAACCATTCGAGGCAAGGTGCTGATACAACTCGAGTTGAGACTCCGCTGGCTTCTAACTGAAGGCGTGCTTCAACCGCAAGCTGCAGCTCAGAACCGGTTGCAATCAAGATAACCTTTGGCTTGCCATTGGAGCCATCTACGAGCGTATAAGCGCCTTTCAGCGTGTTCTCTGCTCCTGCGACCAATGTGCCTGTGGAATCCTTTTCACCACGAGTAATTACCGGAATGTTTTGACGGCTAAGAGCGATACCTGAAGGACCATCGACGTGCTCCAACATACCAGTCCAGGCGTATGCGGTCTCATTGGCATCACCAGGGCGAACAATTGCAAGATTTGGAATGGCTCGCAAGGTAGCAAGCTGTTCAATTGGCTGGTGAGTTGGGCCATCTTCTCCAAGTGCCACTGAATCATGCGTCCAGACAAAGATCGAAGGAACTCCCATTAGAGCCGCGAGACGAACTGCTGGGCGCATATAATCGCTGAAGATGAGGAAAGTTCCACCAAACGGACGAGTGTGACCACTGAGAGTTATACCGTTGAGAATCGCGCCCATGGCATGTTCACGAATTCCAAAGTGAAGAACACGACCGTACTGGTCTCCCGACCATTCGTGAGTTGACCATTCCGAAGGAATGAATGACTTCGCGCCTGCGATGGTGGTTAGGTTGGATTCAGCCAAATCGGCAGAACCACCCCAAAGCTCGGGCATTACCGGAGCGATAGCGTTGATTACTTTGCCAGATGCCGCACGAGTGGATACCTCAGTGCCGCCATCGAATACCGGAAGCGAATCAACAAGCCCTTGGGGGAGAGAACCTGAAACCAAACGATCCAGGAGTTTCTTCTTGTCGGCGTTCTCTGAGGCCCAAGCATCGAATGAAGCCTCCCAAACCTTGCGGTTTTCAGTTGCAAAGTTCTGATATCCGCGAGTGTGTGCGAGAACCTCGTCGGAAACTTCGAACGTAAGCTCTGGGTCGAAACCGAGCACCGTCTTTAGGCCTGCAAGCTCTTCCGCGCCAAGCGCTGAACCATGAATTTTTCCAGAGTTCTGCTTTTTCGGTGAAGGCCAGCCAATGATGGTACGAAGACGAATGAGTGAAGGCTTGTCCGTGGTTGCCTTTGCCTTCTGAATGGCGTTGTAGAGCTCTTCAATGTCTTCCGCGTAGTCGCCGGTCTTTCTCCAGTCAACTGTCTGCGTGTGCCATCCGTAGGAGTCGTAGCGGTCAATGATGTTTTCGGTGAATGAAATGTCGGTGTCATCTTCGATAGAAATCTGGTTGCTGTCATAGATGACAACTAGATTGCCCAGTTTCTGATGACCGGCAAGCGATGCCGCCTCAGAGGTAACGCCTTCCTGCATGTCTCCGTCGCCGGCAATGACGTAGACGAAGTGGTCGAAAGGAGATGAGCCAAGCGGGGCAGAAGGGTCGAATAGGCCGCGTTCATACCTTGCTGAGTATGCGAATCCGGTTGCCGATGCCAAACCTTGGCCCAGCGGTCCGGTAGTGATCTCAACACCCTTGGTGTGCTTGTATTCAGGGTGTCCTGGTGTCTTTGATCCCCAGGTTCGAAGAGCCTTCAGGTCTTCTAATTCCAGACCGTAACCGTGTAGAAAAAGCTGGTTGTAAAGGGTAAGTGATGAGTGGCCAACACTCAGGATGAAACGGTCGCGGCCGATCCAGCGGTCGTCACTCGGGTCGTGACGCATGACCTTGTTGAAGAGAAGATACGCAACAGGCGCAAGCGAGATGGCGGTTCCTGGATGCCCGTTGCCAACCTTTTCAACTGCATCAGCCGCAAGAACGCGAGCTGTATCGACGGCTTTGGAGTCTAGATCGGACCATTGGAATGCTGACACAGCGACTCCTTGAAATTAAGTTGAATGCATTGCATTCGCCGGATATTTGGGGCTTCGTCGCCGTTTAGAACAGCGAAAAACGCTTCTTGTTCTTTTGAAAAGTCTACTACCGAGCGTGCCTGTAAACTCGTTGGTGATGTCCAAACTACGCGCCTATGTCGCACTCACTAAGCCACGAGTTATCGAGTTGCTTCTCGTAACTACCGTTCCTGCGATGATTCTGGCGAACGCTCCTCACGGATTCCCCGACATTTTTCTGGTCATCAATGTTCTTATCGGTGGCGCGTTATCAGCAGGCAGCGCCAACTCATTTAACTGTTACATCGATGCCGACATCGACAAAATCATGGGCAGAACCAAAAACCGCCCACTAGTAACCGGCGAGCTTTCGAAGAGGGAAGCCCTGAGTTTTGCCTACGTCACGGCTTTCGCCTCTTCGGCATTTCTCTGGGCAACAGCAGGGTGGCTTTCGTCGATGCTTTCGCTAGCCGCAATTCTTTTTTACGTTCTTATTTACACTTTGCTTCTAAAGCGCAAGACACCACAAAACATTGTTTGGGGAGGCGCGGCCGGCGCTATGCCGGTACTAATTGGTTGGGCCGCTGTGACCGGAGACCTATCGGTTTCCGCTTGGCTACTTTTCCTAATCATTTTTCTTTGGACTCCTCCGCACTATTGGCCACTTTCGATGAAGTACCGCGACGATTACGCTGCAGCCGGAGTCCCGATGCTTCCAGTGGTAAGGAATCCAAAGGTTGTTGGTGCCCAGATTCTGCTTTACACCTGGGCGATGGTAGTGAGTTCACTGCTTTTGATTCCGGCTTCAAACATGGGCATTATTTACGCCCTTACCGCTGCGGCGTTTGGGATTTGGTTCACGGTTGAGGCGACCATTCTCTACAGACAATCGCAAGTCGGAACGCCAACTTCTCCAATGCGACTATTTCACGGGTCGATTAGTTACCTGACAGTTCTATTCCTAGCAGTGGCTGTCGATCCACTAGTTCACATTGCAATTTTCTAAGAATTCTTTAACGCATCTAGGCGTCTGAGTGATTCGTTTCGCTCTTCCGAGTGATCCACAATTTGCTTCGGATAACCATTCGAATATCCCGAAACTTGATTCCAAGGCTCATGAGCCGACGAACCTTGCAAGTGGCGAAGCTCAGGAATGTACTTCCGCACGTAGTCCCCGTTCGGGTCAAACTTCAGACCTTGAAGTACCGGATTGAAAACACGGTAATAGGGGGATGCGTCGGTGCCACAACCCGCAGTCCATTGCCAACCGTGGCTATTCGACGCAGGGTCAAAATCGGTTAGGTTCTCTTCAAACCAACGTGCTCCGTGTTGCCACTCAAAATGCAAATCTTTGATTAGGAAAGACGCCACAATCATGCGAACTCGGTTGTGCATCCAACCGTCGGAAAGTAGTTGCCGCATTCCAGCATCAACCATTGGATAGCCAGTCTCGCCCTGACACCACCTGGCAAAAACCTGTTCATCAAAGTTGTACTCCATGCCCGCATACTTTGAATCCAAATAACCGGTGAGTGTGTGAGGATTGTGCCAAAGCACGTCGGCGTAAAACTCACGCCAAGCTATTTCTTTTCGGAAAACATCCGCACCTGCGCCAGGCTCCAAACGCTCCAAGATTGTGCGCGGGTGAATTTCACCGTGGCTTAGAGCATGTGAGAGGTGAGAAGTGCCTCCCAGATCGGCACGATTACGGTCATCTTGATAGTCATCAACGCGACCATCCAAAAAGCGTTCTAACGTCCTGACAGCAAAGCTCTCGCCAGCCTTAATGTCTGCCCCAAACTCGAGTTGCGGATCAAAACTCGTTTCAACCGGTGCTAAAACGTTCTCTAGGGAAGGAGCGGTTGCGCTGTGCCCAAAATCGTTCTTGGTCCACTCGTTATAGAACGGCGTGTAGACGCGATATGGAGTTCCGTCACCTTTTCTCACCGAGCCTGGGGCAACGGCATAATTACCTGGGCCAAGAATCAGCTCTGCGCCAATCGCATTAAGGTCTTTTGCGACTGCGTGCATTTCCTTAAACCCGTTGGTGTCATAGGCAGTGGAAGCAAATACCTTCTCAACACCGTGAAACTTTGCCAACTTCAGTAATTCATTGGCATTTTCTACTATCGAAAGCCGGTTGTTGAGACTCTTCGAGAGTGAACTCCATGAGGCACGGAGTGAGTTCCTTCGGATTTCGGAAAGCAAAGAGAACTTTGAGCCGAGTAAGTCGGCCGAGGCAACCAAAATTGTCGGGCCGTCCGAAAGAGCTGCGTTTAGAGCGGGATGATCACTGATTCTCAAATCCCGTCGGAACCAAAAAATGTTTGGCATCAATTGACTTTGCTGGAGGTAGACAGAACCTGAAACGTAAGCAATGAGATGAATACCGAAGCCAAGGTCATGTGCACAATAACTAGACCAACTGGCAATCCGAGTCGAGCCTGAGCCACGCCAACAATCGCTTGCAGAATGGCGCAAACCACTATCCAAAACGTAATTCTGCTGGCAGGACCGTCGACGTCACGCTTTCTAACTATTAGAAGCAGCGTGAAAGCCAGGGCGAGCGTCACATACGCAGGATATGAGTGGTAATGCTGCCACATTGAGGTATCTAATCCATTTCTCGGTGTCTCGGCGTCACCAGCGTGAGGACCACTACCTGTGACAACTACCCCTACCAGTACCGCAATTGAACCCATAATGGCAATTGCGCGCGCCAGCAGCACCTCATAAGTGTCTGGACGCGTGATTTCTAGGCTATAAGTTCTCCAGAGTTGAACTGACGCCACTGCGATCATGAGTCCACTCACCACAAAGTGGAGGCCGACCACCCATGGATTTAGTTTCATAAGAACGCTGATGCCACCAATGATGGCTTGCAGAAAGATACCTGCAACCAAAAGTATCGAGGTAATCCGAATTCGGCGCCCGCGTGCAAGTTTTAGTGCGAACAAAACGGTAAGAACGGCGATGATGAGCAGCACAAAAGTAAGCAGTCGATTTGTGAATTCGATAACACCGTGGATTCCCATTTCGGGAACGTTCACCAGTGAATCATCGGTGCAACTCGGCCAGGTTGGGCAACCCAAACCAGAGCCTGTTAGTCGAACCGCTCCGCCAGTAACCACAATCAGAATCTGAGAAACCAGAGAAGCCCACACCAGAATGCGTAGTCTCGACTCGGTTGCTAGCCGACTGATGATAGTTGTCATGGGATTCTTTACCTCGAGACCTCGTCCAAGTAGAATTGGGGTTGTCGAGCAGTGCTGCACCCGAACCCAATAAGTCTTACATGCCTATTTGTTGCATGTCTTGGTTTGGGGAATTATTTCACTGTCAATCGACTTTTCAACTGTCGGAGAAGGGTTTTGAGTATGTCTGAAAACATCATTGAGCGTCCAGAACTAGACAGCTTAGGTAATTACGAGTTTGGCTGGTCCGACAAGGACACAGCTGGTGAAACCGCAAAACGCGGCATCAGCAATGAAGTTGTTCGTGACATTAGCGGAAAAAAGAGCGAACCGGCCTGGATGCTAGAAATGCGACTCAAAGGATTCGACTATTTCAACCGTAAGCCGATGCCGAACTGGGGCGCAGACCTCTCAGGGATCGATTTCGACAACATTAAGTACTTTGTCCGTTCAACTGAAAAACAGGCTCAATCTTGGGAAGACCTTCCAGAGGATATCAAGAACACCTATGAACGTCTTGGTATACCCGAGGCGGAACGTAGCCGTTTGGTTGCTGGTGTGGCAGCGCAATACGAGTCTGAAGTTGTATACCACCAGATTCACGAGGAACTAGAGGCTCAGGGAGTAATCTTCCTCGACACCGACACTGCCCTGAAAGAACACCCAGAGATTTTCCAGCAGTACTTCGGAACCGTAATTCCTGCAGGAGACAACAAATTTGCCGCACTAAACACTTCTGTTTGGTCGGGTGGATCGTTTGTTTATGTACCTAAAGGTGTTCACGTTGAGATTCCACTTCAGGCGTACTTCCGCATCAACACTGAGAACATGGGCCAGTTCGAAAGAACTCTAATCATTGCCGATGAAGGCTCATACGTTCACTACATTGAGGGCTGCACTGCACCGATTTACCAGAGCGACTCGCTACACTCAGCCGTGGTTGAGATCATTGTCAAGAAGAACGCCCGCGTTCGCTACACCACCATCCAGAACTGGTCGACCAACGTTTACAACCTTGTAACCAAGCGCGCAGTAGCCGAAGAGGGTGCCACCATGGAATGGGTTGATGGCAACATCGGCTCTAAGGTAACCATGAAGTATCCGGCTGTCATTTTGGCTGGAGAACATGCCAAGGGGGAGACACTTTCGGTGGCATTCGCGGGACCGGGTCAACACCAAGACGCTGGCGCCAAGATGATTCACCTAGCTCCTAACACTTCGTCTTCGATTATTTCTAAGTCGATCGCTCGAGGCGGTGGAAGAACCTCTTACCGCGGTGAAATCCGTGTAAATCCAGGTGCGTACAACTCGGCCAACACAGTTCGCTGTGATGCACTTTTGGTTGACACGATTAGCCGCTCAGACACCTACCCGGCAGTTGATGTTCGCGAAGACAACGTCACAATGGGCCATGAGGCAACTGTTTCGCGAGTAAGCGACGAGCAGTTGTTCTACCTACAGTCACGCGGCCTTCCAGAGGATGAAGCCATGGCCATGATTGTTCGTGGTTTCATCGAACCAATTGCTAAGGAACTCCCTATGGAGTACGCACTCGAACTAAACAAGCTAATTGAAATGCAAATGGAAGGGGCTGTTGGCTAGTGCAGGAACATAGTCACGGCGCTGGAGTACCACTTCAGATTCGTTCAGAACGACCTCGCTCGGTGAACCCAAGCGATTTCGACGAAATCACCATTCGCGACGAACAGTGGCGTTATCTTCACGTTGACCGCTTACAAGGCTTGGAAACCGCATTGTCGCCTTTTGCTGGTTCTTTTTCGGGCGAGAGCCTGATTGCGGTTGCGGCCGAAAGCTCGTCACGTGGCGAAATCGGGTTACCAGAAGACCTGGTTGCAGCGAACGTCTGGCAAGCGACCTCAGAAGTACAGACCTTCACGTTCGATGGTGAAATAGGAACCAAAGTTGTCAACATCGAAGCTACGGGAACCAAAGAAGCATTGGAAATATTCATCGAGGCAAAGCCTTTCAGTTCCGGAACTATCGTTCTAAACCACGTTGGATCTGGCAGCTTGGCAGAGATTGTTGAAATCAAGGTTGGAGCAGAAGCTAACATTTCAGTGGTTTCTATTCAGAATCTAGATGACAGCGCAGCATTCACCTCATCACACTTTGCTAAGTTAGACCGAAACTCACAGCTCAAGCACGTTGTGGTTTCTGTTGGTGGTAAGACGATTCGTGTAGTCCCTTCAGTTACCTTTAGCGGACCTGGCGCCAAGGTAGACATGCTCGGCGCTTACTTCGCAAACGGTGACCAGCACATCGAGCACCGCCCGTTTGTTGACCACAACCAACCGAATTGCGTTTCCGATGTCACCTACAAGGGTGCTCTTCAAGGTAACAAGGCCCACACAGTTTGGGTCGGAGATGTTCTGATCCGTAAGGAAGCGGAAGGAACAAAGACTTATGAACTTAACCGCAACCTTCTTCTAACCGATGGGGCGCGAGCCGACTCTGTTCCTAACCTCGAAATCGAGACCGGACAGATCGAGGGAGCTGGCCACGCTAGTGCCAGTGGCCGCTTCGATGATGAACAGCTTTTCTACTTACAGGCCCGTGGAATCACCGAGCAGAACGCCAAACGTTTGGTGGTCAAGGGATTCCTAAACGACGTAATCAGCAAAATCGGCGTTCCTGAACTTGAAGACTCTTTGAACTCAGAAATCGAAGCCAAACTGGAAGGGAACCACAGATAATGGCACACCTAATTTGCCCAGAAGCCGACATCAAGCCAGGACGCGCCATTCGCGTGAAGATCGCCGACCAAGCAATTGCAATTGCAAAATCGAAAGACGGCAACGTTTACGCCCTTGATGACAAATGCTCACACGGCGAGATTTCACTCAGCGAGGGCTTTGTCGACACCGACACAATTGAGTGTTGGGCTCACGGTGCAAAGTTTTCACTCGCAACCGGTGAGGCTCTCACTCTTCCAGCATTTGAACCTGTAGCAACCTATGAAGTCTTCGTCGAAGACGGCAACATTTACCTCGAATACGACCCAGCCTAAGGAAAATTGTGGCAACTCTAGAAATTAAGAACCTACACGTAAGTGTTCAAACCGAAAACGGTGCCAAAGAGATCCTTCGCGGGGTTGACCTGGTGATTCGCAGCGGTGAGACTCACGCAATCATGGGACCAAACGGTTCAGGCAAGTCAACCTTGGCTTACTCAATCGCGGGTCACCCTAAGTACGAGGTAACCGAGGGCGAAATCTTGCTAGATGGCGAAAACGTTCTTGAGATGAGCCCAGACGAACGTGCCCGCGCCGGCCTTTTCCTGGCTATGCAGTACCCGGTTGAAATTCCTGGCATCTCAGTAGGCAACTTCCTTCGCACAGCAAAAACCGCTGTCTCAGGTGAAGCGCCTGCTTTACGCACTTGGATCAAGGAAGTGAAGGAGTCGATGGAGAACCTTCGCATGGACTCAGCCTTCACCGAGCGAAATGTGAATGAAGGCTTCTCCGGTGGTGAGAAGAAGCGCCACGAAATCTTGCAGATGGAACTTCTAAAGCCACAGTTCGCGATCCTTGATGAGACTGACTCTGGTCTCGACGTTGACGCACTGAAGATCGTTTCTGAGGGCGTCAACCGAGCCCAGCAGGCGAGCGACATGGGTGTGCTTCTAATCACCCACTACACCAGAATTTTGAAGTACATCAAACCTGACTTCGTTCACGTGTTTGTCGCTGGAAAAGTTGCTGAAGAGGGTGGGCCAGAACTTGCCGACCGCTTGGAAGCCGAAGGCTACGATCGCTACCTAAGCTAATGGCAAAAGAACTTACCCCAGAGCGCCATGACGAAGTTCTAGAAGCGCTGAAAGAAGTAATTGACCCTGAGATCGGTGTCAACATTGTTGATCTCGGTCTGGTTTACGGTGCGGAAGAGTCTGAAGAAGACGGGTCTCTGCTCATCAACATGACGCTAACCTCTGCTGGGTGCCCGCTAACCGATGTCATCGAGGAGCAAACCGCTGCTGCACTAGAGGGGGTCACCGAGGCTTTCCGAATCAACTGGATTTGGATGCCGCCATGGGGGCCTGAGCTAATCACTGAAGACGGACGCGAACAAATGCGTGCGATTGGATTTGCTATCTAGTAATGCTTTCCGTCCAAGATCTCGAAATACGAATTGGCGCCAGACTTCTTATGTCTGGCGTAAATTTTCGTGTAGCGCGAGGCGACAAAGTTGGTTTGGTTGGTCGTAACGGCGCCGGTAAAACCACGCTCACCAAAATTCTTTCGGGGGAGAGTGCGCCATCTGGCGGCAACGTTGACCGACACGGAGAAATTGGTTACTTACCGCAAGATCCACGAAGTGGCGACCCTGAGGAACTCGCACGCACGCGAATCTTGAACGCACGTGGCTTGGGTGACATAGCTCTAAAGATGTCAAAGGCCACAGAAGACATGGGCTCTATCGACCAGACCGTCTACGAACGCGGAATGAAGCAATACTCTCGATTAGAGGAAGAGTTTCAAGCAGCCGGTGGCTATGCCGCTGAGGCCGAGGCAGCTGCAATCGCAGGCAACCTTGGCATCAAAGAGTCAATCCTTAGCCAGCCTTTGAAAACACTTTCAGGTGGTCAACGTCGCCGTATCGAACTTGCTCGCATTCTCTTCTCGAACGCACAAACCATGATTCTCGACGAGCCAACTAACCACCTCGATGCCGACTCGGTGATTTGGTTGCGAGACTTTCTGAAGAGCTACAGCGGCGGCCTAATCGTGATTAGCCACGATGTTGACCTAATTGGTGAAACCGTGAACCGTGTTTTCTACCTCGACGCAATTCGTACCGTAATCGACGTTTACAACATGAGCTGGGCTAATTATCTAAAGCAGCGCGAGAGCGATGAAGAACGGCGCAAGCGCGAGCGATCCAACGCAGAGAAGAAAGCAACAACACTGCAGCTTCAGGCGGCTCGTTTCGGTGCAAAGAATTCAAAGGCTGCTGCGGCACAACAGATGGTCAAACGAGCAGAACGCTTACTCTCAGGACTCGAGGATGTTCGTGAGGTGGATCGCGTTGCCAAGATTCGTTTCCCCGAACCGGCACCTTGTGGAAAAACTCCACTATTCGCAGAGAACTTGAGTAAGTCTTACGGTTCACTTGAGATTTTCACCGCGGTTGACCTTGCCATCGATCGAGGTTCCAAGGTTGTTGTTCTCGGGCTCAATGGCGCTGGTAAGACAACTTTGCTACGTATCCTCGCTGGCATCGACGAATCGGACACTGGAAAAGTGCTGCCAGGTCACGGGCTAAAGATTGGTTACTACGCTCAGGAACACGAGACATTGGACGTCAATTTGACCGTCTTAGAAAACATGCAACGTTCTGCACCACAATTGAACGATACCGATTGCCGAAAGGTACTTGGATCATTCCTTTTTTCAGGTGACGACGTGACTAAGAAAGCTGGCGTTCTAAGCGGTGGAGAGAAGACTCGTCTAGCCTTAGCAACAATCGTTGTGTCTTCGGCGAACGTTCTGCTACTCGATGAACCAACGAACAACCTTGACCCAGCAAGCCGCGAGGAGATCCTTGGGGCCTTGAACTCTTTCACGGGAGCCGTTGTGCTCGTCTCTCACGATGAAGGAGCTGTTCGAGCGTTGAACGCCGATCGCGTTCTAATACTTCCCGACGGGGTTGAAGACCACTGGAATGAAAGTTACGCCGAGCTTATTTCGCTCTCGTAATTAGTCTTCGGCTTCCGCGTCTAATTCAGCGCGTGATTTCTTTTTAGCTTTCGCAACACCGGTTTCGAGCTCGCGATCGCGCCTTATCCTCCAGAACAGCGCCGACATCGCCATCAGAGCAAATAACACCCATTGGAGTGCGTAACTCAGATTGTTTCCCTCTTCAATTGAAGGGCTTGGCATCTTGGTCAGGTCTTTAGGATATTTGGATTCTTCTGTAACCAAACGGAGGTATCCGTTAGTTACTGTCGGTACATCAGTTATCTTGCTAGCCAACGCGGGGTTTATCGAAGCGATCTGACCTTTTGGTGCACCTCGCTCGAGAACCGGCTCGCTTGGCAATATTCGACCAACAACTGTTACGGTCTCGGAAGGAATCGCTGGAATGATGTCTGGCAAATCCTGATTTGATCCCGTCGGTATCCAACCTCGACTGATCAGAAAACTCTTGCCACTTAGAGTGGTAAACGGAACTAGTTGCTCGAAACCGGGTTGCCCATTGTTCGGTCGGTTTCTTACCAGCAACATTTCTTCAGCCTGGTAGTAACCGACCAATGAAACTCGTCGCCAAGTGGACTCTGGAAGGTTGAATTTGCCTCCGTCAAGCATGTCATCAACTGCCACAATCGGATCTTTATAGTTCCCCGTTACGAGGTTTATGGAGGCAAGTTTTGCCTCGCGTCTTGAAAGTTGCCAATTGGCTAAGAAACCGCAAGCAACCGTGAAAACAACCACAAGAGCGATCCAATTAATCCAGCGCTTCATGAGCTTGCGGCCGTTCGTAGAAAGAACCCGCGAATTGTTAGGTAGGAAATAAAGTAGTCGAGATGCTCGTCACATGATCCCCAGATTTTTTCAATCCCCGGTGCGTGTAGTTTCGGATTACTCCAAATGACTTTCATGGTCATCTGAGCAGTACAACCGGTGCGAGAGCAAATGTTCACTGATCTCTTTTCACATACGCACTAACGTCGATTGCAAGTGGTTCAACCTTTATTGCCTGCTCAGTGCTCTTTGCTGAGCCACCTGCGTTGTTGCCAATCACCACAGCAAAGTATGGGAGGAATACTGCGCTAAGCCCGAAAATCCATTGCCAAATGCCGGTGGTAAACACAACCAGAATCACGCAGGCAAATCTAACTATCATCGAAATTGTGTAAATCAGAAAACGCTTTGCACGCTCTTGCTCAGGTGCCTGACCTAGGTTCGTAACTGCGTTGATTTTAGACATTTGATCCTTCATCTCAAGGGTAACGCAACTGCTCTTCATAGACCTCAACGAGTAAACTTGTCGAAAGATTCCACAAAATGAAGAGAGAGTTCCTTGACTACTGAAAGAACCGTTTTAGTTACCGGCGGAAATCGCGGAATTGGTCGTTCTATTGCCGAAGAGTTCATCGCGCTTGGCTACCGCGTTGCCGTTACCGTTCGAACGGGAGAAGGTCCTGCTGGGTCGCTTTCAGTAAAAGCAGATGTGACCGACTCGGCCAGCATCGACGCCGCTATCGCCGAAGTGGAAGAGAAACTTGGTCCCATCGAGATTTTGGTTGCCAATGCAGGCATCACTCGCGACACCTTGCTTATGCGCATGACCGATGAAGAATTTGAAGACGTAATCAACACAAACCTAACCGGAGTATTCCGCGTCTTGAAGCGAGCAACCAAGGGCATGATCAAAGCTCGTTTTGGTCGCGTAATTCTTATTGGAAGCGTGGTTGGTCTTTTAGGAAGTGCCGGTCAGGTGAACTACTCATCGGCCAAATCAGCACTGGTCGGAATGGCTCGCTCGGTGACTCGTGAACTAGGCGCACGCGGCATCACCGCAAACGTGGTTGCTCCAGGATTTATCGACACCGACATGACCGCCGAATTACCTGAAGAGCAGCAGGCGGAGTACAAGAAGCGCATCCCTGCCGGACGCTTTGCAGCTCCTTCGGAGGTTGCCAAAGCTGTGGCTTGGCTAGCTAGCGACGATGCCGCCTACATTTCGGGTGCCGTAATTCCAGTCGACGGCGGATTAGGAATGGGTCACTAAAACGAACTTTTTCGCTAAAGCGTGACAAAATATTCACAACTCTAAAGAACGGAAATTCAATGTCCTTACTTGCTGGCAAGAAGCTGCTGATCACCGGCGTGCTAACCGAGGCGTCAATCGCCTTCTCGGTTGCGAAACTAGCCCAAGAACAGGGAGCGGAAATCGTTCTCTCGTCATTTGGGCGCATGCTTCCAATCACTCAGAAGATTTCTGAACGTCTCCCAAAGCCTTGTGCAGTGATAGAACTAGACGCGACAAACGCTGACGACCTTGCGGCTTTAGAGTCTCGAGTTAAGGAACATCTTCCACACCTGGATGGCATAGTTCACGCAATTGCTTTCGCTCCTCAAACTGCGCTCGGCGGAAACTTCCTTGAGACTGAATGGGAAGATGTCTCGACTGCCGTTCAAGTCTCTGCATACTCACTCAAGTCGATCACTGTGGCCGCTAAGCCACTTCTGACTCGAGGCTCATCGGTCGTAGGTCTGACCTTCGACGCAACGGTTTCTTGGCCGGTCTACGACTGGATGGGTGTAGCAAAGGCTGCCTTCGAATCAGTAAGTCGTTACCTTGCCCGTTACCTGGGCAAAGACGGCATCCGTGTGAACTTGATCTCGGCAGGCCCGCTTCGTACCACTGCTGCTAAGGGAATTCCTGGGTTTGCAACCATGGAGGAGCTATGGACAGATCGCGCGCCACTCGGTTGGGACCTAACCGACACCGAGGCCGCCGCTCGAGGTATTATCGCTCTACTATCCGACTGGTTCCCAGCGACCACCGGTGAAATGATTCACGTTGACGGAGGACTGCACTCAACCGGTGCATAAATCTAAAATTGAGTGTTGCCTCGAGTTTTTACTCGGGGCAATGCTTATTTAAGTTTTAGGTGGGGGATAACCAACCGAAGATCTGGCTCATCAATAACCACGTCGGCACGTTCTCGAACAAGTGGCTTCGCGTTGTAAGCGAATGAAAGCCCCGCGACTTCGAACATGTCTAAATCGTTGGCGCCATCACCGATAGCCGCAACCCACTGTTCGCTTTCGCCAAAGTCCTTAGACCACTCAAGCAGAGCATCTGCTTTGGCCTTTTTGTCGATGATTGGGCCGACCAGGTCGCCGGTTAACTTGCCGTCTTTGATTTCCAGAGTATTGGCACGGTAGTAGTCGAGGTTAAGCTGTTTGGCCAAGGGCTCAAGTATCTGAACAAAACCACCGGAAACGGCTCCTACGCGGCCGCCAGAGGCGTGTACCGCAGCAATGAGTTCTCTGGCGCCAATGCTTAGTCGAACTCGTTCATAAGCGTGCTGGAGAACCTCTACGGATAGGCCAGCCAGTGTAGCCACGCGAGACCGAAGTGATTCTTCGAAATCGATCTCACCGCGCATGGCCGACTCGGTAACGGCAGCCACCTGCTCGCGGGTACCGGCGAAATCCGCCAGCAATTCAATAACTTCATCTTGGATGAGCGTTGAATCTACATCCATAACAACTAATCGATAACTCAAGGTGTGACTAGTGTACCTTTGGCAACCACGGTGATTCCGCTCTCGGTAACGGTAAATCCGCGGTCCAAATCACGCTGTCGATCCACACCAACCGCGGCGCCATCTGCAACAACGACTGACTTATCGAGAATTGCTCGGCGAACCGTGGCATTTCGACCAATAACTACGCCGTCTAGTATCACCGAATCGGTTACCAGTGCGTTGCTGTTGATCTTCACCCAAGGCGACAGCACCGAACGTTCCACAATCCCGCCAGACACTACTGTTCCAAGCGAAACAATCGAATCTGTTGTTCTTCCCTGATTTCCTTCGCCATCGTGAACGAACTTGGCAGGCGGAAGATTAATCTGCTGAGTAAAAATCGGCCATTCCGTGTTGTAAAGGTTGAAAACTGGCATAACCGAGATGAGATCCATGTGGGCGTCGAAGTAAGAATCGATGGTTCCGACATCACGCCAGTAACTCTTATCTCGTGCGGTTGCACCTGGAATCTCATTAAAAGTGAAGTCATAGACCCCAGCATCGTCCCGCTGAACCATGTAGGGAATGATGTCCCCACCCATATCGTGAGACGAGTCTTCTAAAGTTCCGTCATGCTCGATGGCATCGATGAGAGCTTGCGTTGTGAAAACATAATTTCCCATCGAGGCAAGAACCTCGTTGGGAGAGTCTGGCAGGCCAAGGGGATTGGTTGGTTTCTCTTTGAAAGCGGCGATTTTGTCTGGGTTGCTGGAATCAACCTCGATGACTCCGAATTGGTTTGCAAGACTCATCGGCTGTCGAATGGCAGCCACGGTGACACCTCTACCCGATGCGATATGGCTCTCAATCATCTGATCAAAGTCCATGCGGTAAACGTGATCTGCGCCAACAACCACGATGTAGTCGGGCGTTTCATCGGAAAGCAGATTCATACTCTGCAAAATCGCGTCTGCCGAGCCAGAGAACCAACGCTTGCCAAGTCGTTGCTGAGCCGGAACCGAAGCAACATAAGAGCCGAGCAGTGGCGACATACGCCAGGTTTGGGAAATGTGGCGATCGAGCGAGTGCGACTTGTACTGGGTGAGTACAACGATGCGACGTACTCCAGAATTGATCAAGTTTGAGAGTGCAAAATCGATCAGCCGATAGCTTCCACCAAAAGGGACAGCGGGCTTAGCGCGGTCCTCGGTCAGTGGCATGAGGCGCTTGCCCTCACCGCCGGCTAGTACCATTCCAAAGATTCTGCGTGTTGCCATATTTTGGATAGTAGTGCCAAACCGCGAAACATAGTTAACATTGCGTAATGAGAATCGATCTAATCACGAAGGAATATCCACCTCACATCTACGGAGGAGCAGGCGTACACGTCAGTGAATTAGTGAAAGTTCTTCGAAAAACCATCGAAGTTCAGGTTCGCTGTTTTGGTGATGATCGTGATGAAAAAGATACAAATTCATACGCTCATCCGCATATTTTCGATAACGCAAACCCAGCTATCCAAACTATGGCAACCGACCTAGCCATGGTTAGTGACATCGCTGGAGCAGACCTGGTTCATTCGCACACCTGGTATTCAAACTTTGCCGGGCAAATGGCATCTCAACTTCACGGCATTCCGCACCTGATCACTGCACATAGCTTGGAGCCTTTGCGCCCTTGGAAGCTTGACCAACTAGGCGGAGGTTACAAAGTCTCGAGTTGGATTGAGAAATCAGCTTATGAATCGTCCACCGGGATCATTGCCGTTAGCCACGGCATGAAAGCCGACATCCTTCGTTCTTACCCTGACATTGACCCCGCCAAGGTGTCGGTTGTTCACAACGGCATCGACCTAGCTGCTTTCCAATCCGCCGATGACCCAGATGTTGTTAGAAGTCTTGGAGTTAACCCAGACAAGCGTTCCGTACTTTTTGTTGGCCGAATCACACAGCAAAAGGGTCTGCCGTACCTCCTCAAGGCAGTTCGAGACCTGCCCTCTGACGTACAAATCATTTTGTGCGCTGGCGCACCAGACACCAAGGAGATACAACAACAGGTCATAGAACTCGTAGAGGAACTCAGAGGCGTGCGAAACGGTGTTATCTGGATTGAGCGCCACCTATCTCGACCCGAACTGATCGCACTCCTGTCGAGCGCAACAGTTTTCGCCTGCCCATCAATTTACGAGCCGCTAGGTATTGTGAATTTAGAGGCAATGGCTTGTGGAATTCCCGTGGTTGCAACAGCGACTGGTGGCATTCCGGAAGTCGTCGAAGATGGCGTTACTGGGATTCTGGTCCCAATTGAGCAGCTACTTGATGGCTCAGGCAAGCCGCTTGACGAAGCCAAATTTGTTGCAGACACCGCTGATGCACTCCATCGAGCACTTGGTCAAGCTGACCTTGCTTCCATGGGCAAAGCAGGTCGCAAAAGAGTAGAAACGATGTTCAGCTGGGATTCAATCGCTTTAGACACCATCGAGGTCTACCGCCACGCAATCAAAACATTCGCCTAGGATTTCGCTTATGGCATTGACACTCAGTTTTGAAGGCGTTTCCGTTTCTAGAGATGGAAGGTCGATTCTTTCCAACATCGATTGGCAGGTCTTAGACAACCAGCGCTGGGTAATTGTCGGCCCAAACGGGGCTGGTAAAACCACCCTTTTGAAGGTTGCGGCTGCCCAAATTCAGCCAAGTTTCGGGAAAGCAGTGATTCTTGAGGGAACTCTTGGTGAAACAAATGTTTTTGACCTCAGAACCAGGGTTGGATTTGCATCCAGCGCCCTAGTGGCGAGAATTCCTAATAGCGAAACTGTGTTGGACGCCGTTATGACCGCGAGCTATGCGATTACCGGACGCTGGAAAGAGGCATACGAAGACATCGATGAACGTCGTGCTCGCAGAGTTCTCGGTGAGTGGAACCTTGCCGAGTTAGCCGATCGAGCATTCGGAACACTCAGTGACGGTGAGCAAAAGCGAGTTCAATTGGCTAGATCGGTAATGACCGACCCTGAATTGTTGCTTCTTGACGAGCCGGTGGCCAGTCTCGACCTTGGCGCACGAGAGCAAACCGTGTCGCTCCTTGGTCAATATGCAGCTTCTCCGTATGCCCCAGCGATGATCATGGTGACGCACCACCTTGAGGAAATTCCACAGGGCTTCACCCACGCCTTGCTACTGAACGACGGACAAATCGTTGCCCAAGGCGAGATTGACTCGGTCATCACGACAGACCTACTAAGTGAAACCTTCGGATTTTCACTGAACGTCACTAAGGAATCTGGCCGATTCCAGGTTCGAGCCAAGTAAACCTAGTTGTCTGGCTTCGTTTCTGGTATAGTTTTTTAGGTTGCCATTGCAACCAATCAAGACTTTTTTTCGAGGATTTATTATGAAGGCTGAAATTCACCCTAAGTACGAAGCAATCGTATTTCGCGACCTTGCTTCTGGCGTAGCGTTTCTAACTCGCTCGACCATCAGCAGCTCAAAGACCATCGAATGGGAAGACGGAAACACCTACCCGGTGTACGACGTTGAAATCTCTTCGGAATCGCACCCTTTCTACACCGGAAAGCAGCGCATCATGGATGCTGCCGGCCGTGTCGAGCGATTCAACGCACGTTACAAGGGCTTCGGCGCTTAGTAGAACTTTTAAAGAAAACCCCTGCCATTTGCAGGGGTTTTCTTTTATGCCAGAGGTTTCTCGGGCCAACCAAG
>JBJOJC010000130.1:0-8592 GCA_046046825.1 Actinomycetota bacterium
TCGAGGATCCGATCCTCTTCGTGCTTCGCGACCCAGCCAGCTTGGCAACGTTGACGCTCATCGCCGGGTCATTGGCCCTCGCCCACTTCGGGTGGAGCTGGTGAAGCTGAGATCATTTGGCGGCCTAACCGCGGAGCCCTCTGGTCTGAACGTACCAGCCTGGGAGTCTACAGTTGCTTCTGCACTTGGTTCGGGAAACTACCTACCGGTTGGTATGGGCAGAAGCTACGGCGATGTTGCTTTGTCAAGCGGAGCGGTAGCAGTGAGCTCACTCGAGTTGAATCGGTTTCTCGGCTTCAACCCTGATACCGGTGTGCTGATTTGCGAGCCAGGCGTTCTACTTCGCGACATCCAGGCAACGTTTGTAAAGCTCGGTTGGGTGCTGCACGTAACTCCGGGAACTTCATTCGTTTCTGTTGGCGGTGCTATTGCGAATGACATTCACGGCAAGGACCACCACCTTGCCGGAACCTTCGGTGACCACGTTTTGGCGTTCACGCTAGTTCGTTCCGACGGCCAGGTGCTTGAATGTTCGCCAACGTCAAACCAGGGCTTCTTTCGAGCAACAATCGGCGGTCTCGGTCTAACCGGGTTCATCACCTCGGCTACTTTGCAACTCAAGAAAGTCGCCGGGCCATATTTCGACACCGAAGTTATTCCATACAACTCCCTGAGCGAATTCTTTGAACTCTCGGATCAGACCGAATCCGACAACTGGCAGGCAAGTGTTTCTTGGTTCGATTGCTCAACCGCAAAGGCAGGGCGCGGTTCATTCACCCGTGGCAATGTGGCTGAACGCGCATACGATGAGACCACTGAGCCAAAGGGATTGGGTCTATCGGTGCCATTCACTCCGCCAATCTCGCTCATCAACAAGTTGACGCTCGACGTATTCAACACCGGCTACTTTCAGCTGCAGAAAGCGGGTGCCGGCAAGCGGCAGATGCATTACCGCGAGTTCTATTACCCACTGGATGGAGTTCGAAACTGGAACCGTATTTACGGCCCCAAGGGATTCTTTCAATACCAGTCAGTGGTTCCAATGGAGCATGCCGCTGCCGCTACCGAGGAAATGCTCGCCGTCATTCGCAAGTCTGGCCAAGGCTCATTCCTTGCAGTGCTCAAGACTTTCGCCGATCGCGAACCTGCCGGGCTACTTTCCTTTGCACGTCATGGAGTCACCCTCGCACTAGATTTCCCAAACCGCGGAGAGAAAACCGAGGGCTTGATGCAAAAGCTCGACTCGATCGTGTTGGAAGCGGGCGGAGCCTTGAACCCGAGCAAAGATGCTCGCATGAGTAGGGAGGCATTCAGTGCTGGTTTCCCTGGTTTGACCGAGTTCAAAAAGTATCGAGATCCAGGCGCGGTATCCAACTTCTCCAGGCGAGTAATTGACTAGCCTTTAATCATGCGCATCGTTGTTATCTCAGCCACTTCGGCAATCGCACGCGCCTGTATTGCCGAGTGGGCAGCGAGCGGTGAGCACGAATTCCTGTTGGTTGGTCGCTCGGCGGAACGTTTGAAAGCAACCGAAGCCGATCTGAGTATTCGTTTTTCAACGTCAAGGTTTTCTTCACTCGCCATCGACCTAAACTCGGCAATCGCGGCAACGTCGTTGGCGGAGTCGCTGAGCCGCAAGCCGGTCGACCTAGCTCTTGTGGCTCAAGGCGCGCTCACCGACCAATCATCTGCGTCATCGGATTTGGGGCACCTCAAGCAGCAGCTCGAACTCAACGTGATTTCGGCAACCCTATTCACCGAGGCTCTAGCCAGTTTGTTCGAGAAACAGGGTTTTGGAACGCTCGGCGTGATTGGCTCAGTTGCCGGAGACCGGGGGCGCGCTTACAACTACAGTTACGGCGCTGCAAAGTCTTTCCTTGCAACCTACGTTGAGGGTCTGCAGCAGAAACTAGCCGGTAGCAAAGTTCGAGTATCGATCATCAAACCTGGTCCAACAGCAACTCCAATGACCGCAGAACATTCGGGCAAGCTGGCCAGCCCAGCTAGCGTTGCCAAAGTAATCGTTGCCGGACTTGCCAAGGGAAAACGAGTTATCTACGCACCTAAACTTTGGCGCCTGATTATGTTTGTGGTTCGTTCGATTCCGTTTGTCATTTTCAAGAAACTCAAATTCTAGGTATGTTGCACCGACGGGAAATCGATGGGTTGCGAAGTCTCGCAATTCTTCCGGTGTTGTTCTATCACGCCAGCTTTAGCTGGATGCCGGGTGGTTTCTTCGGCGTCGACGTTTTCTTTGTCATTAGCGGTTTTCTAATCACCGCGATTTTATTAAACGAGCTGTCGTCGACCGGTCGCATTAGCATCATCGGCTTCTATGAACGCCGTGCTCGAAGGATTCTTCCGGCTCTGTTTGCGGTAGTTCTGGTGAGTGCTGTCGCTGGCTGGTTCCTGATGTTTACCGACCAGTTCAAGTTATTTCTCCAGTCGGTGGTTTCGATTCTGTACTTCGGTTCGAACTATTTCTTCCTCGGCCACACCGGCTACTTTGATGCCGACATTGACTTGAACCCAATGGTTCACACCTGGTCGCTGGCAATCGAAGAGCAGTTCTACGTATTCTTCCCACTGATCCTCTGGCTGCTCTGGAGATTCGTTGGAAAGCGTTTCCTCGTACCAGTGCTCTCGGTAGTCGCAATCGTTAGTTTGTTGGCAGCCATCGTTTTCACCGGCGACCCCTCCAACACTTTTTACCTGTTGCAGTTCCGAGCCTGGGAACTGATTGCCGGTTCCTTGGTGGCGGTGGCACTTTCAAAACGTGAGTTCCGAGCCATGTCGAATCAGTGGCTTAGCCTTTTGGGCTTTGCCGCCATAGTCGCATCAATGTTCTTGCTCGGAAATCAGCTTCCGCATCCGGGGCTGATCACTCTCATCCCTATTCTTGGCACCTGCTTGGTTATTGCGTTCGCCGGCGAAGGAACCCTGGCCAATCGAGTTCTCAGCACCAAGGTGTTGGTTGGAATCGGCCTAATCAGTTACAGCACCTACCTTTGGCATCAACCGATCTTCTCGTTCTTCCGAATCGCGAGTCTTCGCGCGCCAACTCCACTCGAGTTCCTTCCGCTTATCGCTCTAGCTCTGGTACTCGCCTACCTCTCCTGGCGGTTCATCGAAAACCCAATCAGAAATCGTAAGCGCTTTAGTCGTCGATGGATTTTCGTTGGAACTGCCGCAGCAACCGTCGCTGTCTTGGCGGTTAGTTTTGTGGCGAGTCGCACGGCAATCAACGAAAGCCGCACTTCGCCGGTTACTGGCGTTCGCTTCGTCGACGTTGCCGATCGCGTTGAAGTGAACAAGGGACTGAACGATTCGTGCAACAAGTTCGTGGCAAACAACCCAGATTGCTCAAGCGGATCGAATCCGGAAGTGCTGCTCTGGGGCGACTCCTATGCCATGCACCTAGCCCAGGGTTTGGCTTCTAGCCCTACTAAGTTGCCTTTTACTCAGCAAACCCTCTCTGCCTGTGCGCCGGTTCTAGGTTGGGCTCACCAAAACGAAAGTTATGGTTTGGATCAAGGGCGAGAGTGTCTTGCTCACAATGATTCGGTGTACCAATGGTTGAAGACCCAGGACGGAATCAAAACCGTGATCCTCGCTTCACCATGGGATGACGCACTAAACCCGGGCGGTCGTGGCCTCGACAAATATGACGAGGTATACACCACCGGTCGCTCCGGAATCGGTCTCTTGCAAAACACTATTTCCCAGATCCAAGCGCTCGGCAAGCGAGTGGTGGTCGTGGCGCCAGCGCCTAAAAACACTGAAGACACCGGACAGTGTTTGTCGAGAGCTTTCGTGAACGACTCCCCACTTACGGAGTGCAACTTCTCGCCAGAGGTGAATCTCTTGAAAGCTGCCACCGGCTATCTGGAAGAAGCCTCGACCACGGCCGGCTTCTTTAGGTTGGAAGACCTGATCTGTGATGTGAAGGCATGTCAGGTTTCTGCGGGAGAAATCTTTATCTACCGAGACAAGGGTCACTTCTCTAAAGAGGGTTCCAAGTATCTTGGTGAGAAGTTCGACCTAATGGGTCAACTCGCGGCAACCGCTAGATAGTTTCCAAAAACTTCAGCATGGTTGGAAAAGTTTCTTTCATAACTGCAACCCCATTGGCGCTGTTTTCGCCCTTGGTGGAAAGGTGGTGCTCAATTGCCTTAAGTATTGGCTTAGCTCCACCACCGGCCATGAGTATCTCGCCACCGAGAGTCTCTACCTGACCCACGCCTCGAGTGTCTTCATTCACCAGGATGCTGGCTGATCTGGCCGATAGCGAGAAGATGTGCGAGTGAACGCGGTAGCCCAGGTGTAGGTCGGCTTCAGAGTAAACGCGTTCGAACTTCTCAAGTCCGTCGGCTACGCTGACTGCACCCCAACCCTTGAGTGCGCCAAACGCGGCAAGTTTTACGTGCCACTTGAACATCGATTTTCCAAACGCCGAGTTGTTCGGCTTCCAACCGTGGTGGAAGACCATGGTCTTTTTGGCCTTAGGGAACATCTTGCTGATTTCAGTGATCAGATCAACTAGCTCACGATAAGGCTTAGCCGGAAGGCTGAGAGCGATGTTGCGCACCTCGCTCTGGAAGGTGTAGTCCTTCTCTAAGTCGTCGAGTTTGTACCAGGCTGGACATCCGGTCATCTCAACGTTTTTGATTCCCTGGTTCCGAATCATTTCCAGGGTTAGAACATCGCGAACCGATGATGTCTTGATTTTCTTGTGAAGCGAAACCACGCCATCTTTGGCAACAGGCGAGAACTCGAAACTTGCTGGGTCTTGGCCCAATGCACCTTTCCAACCGAGGCCCATTGGAATCACACGGGTTTTGATTCGTTCTAAATCAATCGGGTAAATCTTTGGGAAGATTTCGCTCTGGTAAGCAGGACCGCCGAGAAGAATCACAGCCTTGGCATCGTTGAAAAGTTCGTAGTGCTCATCGGTGATGTTTTTGCGGTCGACGTTGACGATATCGCTGTCGACGTAGGTGCTTAGAAGGGCGCGACCGCGGGTGCCAATAAGGTGGTCTCCAGCATTGCGGTAGGCGCCGGTAAGGGTAACGAGCATGGGTATAGTCTAGTTTTTGAAAAGGCATAAAGGCCTTTGCTGACCCCGGATGAGTTTGAGACCAATTGCGTAGAACCCTGAACCGCGCAGCCTTGGCTTTGGCCACGGCACTTTCGCTCATCGTTTTTAGCGGCTGCACAACAACCGACCAGCCAAAACCAACCCCACCGGATTACTCACAGGTTCCGCAAACCATTGCGGTGATCGGCGACTACGGTGTTGGAGATAAGAACGAAGCCGCTGTAGCCAGAATGGTCAACCGTTTTTCTCCGTCGATCACTCTTACCGTTGGCGATAATCGCTACAAGAAGGCCGGCTATGAACGCCTGGTCGGTCGCTATTACAAGCAAGACCTAATTGCTGCCACCGGAAATCACGATTACCTTATGGGTATTGCAGCATTTGATGACTTCTTCGGACAATCTCCAAGTTCGAGAACCTTCACCTATGAAGCGGAATCGGAAGTTGACTTCTTCATCCTCGACAGCGAAGCCGGAATGCGTTCCAAGGCCGTTCGTGAAGAGCAAAAAGCATGGCTCATCAAGGCATTGGCCAATTCCGCTAGAACCTTCAAAGTGGTAATTCTTCACCACCCGCCATATTCATCGGGAAAGCACAGCTCAACCAAGCGCTACCAGTGGGATTACGCCGCCATGGGAGCAGACCTGATCATCAGTGGTCACGACCACACCTACGAGCGGATGGTTCGTCATAGCGCCACGTATATCGTTGATGGAACCGGAGGAGCGAAGCTCTACAAGTGCAAGAAGACGCCAGTCTACGGTTCCAAAATTTGCCTCGACAAGTATTTCGGTGCCCTGTTCCTTTATGTAAACAACAGCCAACTTCGCGGAGTTTTCCGAACCTCAGCCGGTGTGGTTCTCGACAGCTTCACCTTGAGTAAGTAGGGCTGCGAATGACCTTCGAAGATTTTTGGAACCGGTTCACCGAACTGGAAGCCAAGCATGGGCTTTTGGAATCGCAAATCGGTGGCTGGCAACTCTATTCACTTCGCCGGGTGAAGTTCTTCTACGCAGTTGCCGTGGCTTTGGGTATTTATAGTGATCCGCATCCGGCAACAGCGGCTAAGGCTCCAAAGCCAGAACCAATCAGCCTAGATTTCTCTAATGTGCCAGAAACACCTCAGGTGGTGATTCCCTTTCGTCGGTTGGTCGGCGGAGTAGACCCTTATTCTCAGACCATCGCCGAGGTTCTTACTGCCTCTGGCAACGCTCCAAAAGTCTTGGAATGGGATTGGATATCGAGGGTTCAGAACACTGCCAGAACCGAAGCCCGTGCAGGAGTCTTCGGGAAGGTTACTCGCAAATTAACTCGAGCTGGAATTGAAGCCAAGTGGGCCAAAGTAGTTTCGCTATTTGAGGCAGAGTTCGGAGTGAAACTGGATTCGCTGGCACTCCCCAAGGCTCTACTTCTAAACCTGGAAGCCGATGTTGCCGTGTTCACCGACTACTTCAGGCGGTCGAAGGTTCAAGACCTTTACCTGGTCGACGCCTACAGCAACCAGTGGATTGTCTTGGCCGCACATGCAGCGGGAGTGAAGGTGCACGAGATTCAGCACGGCTTCGTGAATGAGTTCCACCCCGCCTACTCGTACCCGCTAGGTTCACCGAAACTAGACCACACGCCAGATGAACTTTTGCTCTGGGGTGAATTCTGGGCCGAGTCTGTATCACTTCCAACCGGAATGACCGCCAAGGTTTCTGGCGCGAGCAGAGTGTTCAATGAAACCAGAGATGCGCTCTCACAGATTTCGCGAGACCCGAAACAACTTATGTTCACCTCCCAGGGTGCAGTTTCCGAAGAGTTACAAAAAGCCGCTGTTGCGGCCGCGTTGGCGCTGCCAGATTTCAACGTGATTTATCGCCTGCACCCGAATGAAGACTTAGCCGCGTACCCGCAAACCGGATTACCGAAGAACTTCAGCTATAGCCACAAGACACCGGTGTTTCTAGAGTTACTAGCTCAGAGCACCTACTTGGTGGGTGCTTTCAGCACCACTCTCTACGAGGGAATGGCTCTTGGTTCCAAGGTGCTGGTTTTGCCGCTGCCGGGCTTTGAAAACATGAAACGAGCAATCGAATCAGGCGATGTCACGGTGATTTCCGATCTGAATCGCATCGGGGAGTTCGTTCGGGCCGCCAAAGTGGCTGCCAACCCCGATAATTATTATGCGAAGGAGAATTCCCTGTGATTGATTTTAAGTTTGGTGGCGAGACCTACGGTTTCCTAAACCCGTTCATCATTGCCGAGATTGGCGTGAACCACGAAGGGTCGCTTGAGCGCGCTAAAGAGATGATTGAGCAGGTTGCCCGCGGTGGTGGCCACGCTGCCAAGTTCCAGACCTACAAAGCCGACAAGCTTGCTACCAAGAACGACAGCCCTGCCTACTGGGACCAGTCGAAGGAGCCAACCACCAGCCAGCACGAGCTATTCACTCGCTGGGACAACTTCGGCCCAGAAGAGTATGCGCAACTTGCCAAGCACTGTGAGCTAAATGGCGTGGTTTTCATGTCGACCCCGTTCGACCTCGAAGCCGTTGACATGCTAACTCCGCTAATGCCTTTGACGAAGGTGGCATCGGCCGACCTAACCAACATTCCTCTGCTTCGCAAGATTGGTAAAACCGGACGTCCAACCATCATGTCGGTAGGGGCTTCAAGCCACGAGGAAATCGAACGTTCGCTAAATGTGCTGCTTGAAGCTGGTGCACCAACCGTTACCTTGTTGCACTGTGTTTTGAACTACCCAACCCCGCACGCGCACGCACAGCTCAAGCAGATCCAGGTACTGCAGGAGAAGTTCGGCGACCGCGTTTGTATTGGATACTCCGACCACGTTCGACCTGAAGATGACGGCACTGTACCGGCACTTGAAATGGCTTCGCTATTCGGCGTGCGCGTTATCGAGAAGCACTTCACCGACAACAAGCAGGGTCACGGAAACGACCACTACCACGCAGTTGACGAAGCAGATCTAAAGGCTTTCACCGAGCGCCTGGCAATTTACCGCACCATCTACGGCGGCGAATCACTCGACCTTTCAGTTCAACACCAGGCAATTAGCAACGCGCGTCGACGTGTTGTAGCCTCGCGCGATTTGGTGGTTGGTCACATCATCACCGAAGAAGACCTAGTTGCCCTACGTTCAAACGTTGGAATTGAGATTGCCGAATGGGACGACGTGGTTGGCAAAGAGGTTACGGTTCCGATTGAAGGAAACCGCCCAATCAGCTGGGAACAGCTAGCTAAATAGCTTTTCCAGAATTCGCTCGACCACTTTGGTGTTTGAGCGGGTGCTGGTTGCTTGAAGTGCGTTTTCACTTAGGCGTTTACGCTGCTCGAAGTCTTCTATCAAAATCTGAATGTTGGCCGCTAACTGTTCGGTCGAAACGTCATTGCCAAGACCAAGCATCTTCACGCCATTGGCTTCGGTGGTGTGAGCGTGGGTGAGCTCTTTGGCGTTTTGAGCCATGCAAATAGTTGGCACTCCCAGAC